>NZ_JBRFJF010000012.1:0-73929 GCF_052932265.1 Finegoldia sp. P2-F-LR
TCCTTCAGGTGTATCCGCCCATCTTCCTTCTCTGTACAACTGTACGCATTCTTTTTTAAATTCATAACTATATTTCATAAAAATACCCTCCTTACTGGTTTGTCCAGTAAAGAGGGTACATATCAAAGATAACATTCCGCTTAAAATCATTTAATTCAATTCGTGTTTTAGAAAAACACTTCAAATACTAAAATATTCGATTTTTAGAATAAGTTTAGTATTACTCCACCATGTTGAGCAATCAATGGTGCGAATACTAATGATACTACCGTCATCAATTTAATTAATATGTTTAATGATGGACCTGAAGTATCCTTGAATGGATCCCCAACAGTATCTCCAACTACAGCTGCCTTATGAGCATCTGATCCTTTTCCACCGTGTTGACCTGATTCAATATATTTTTTAGCATTATCCCATGCTCCACCACTGTTTGACATGAATATTGCCATTAATACGCCTGTTACAAGTGAACCTGCTAAAAGTCCTCCTAAAGCTTCTGCACCTAATAAGAATCCCATTATAACTGGACAAACTACAGCTAACAAACCTGGAACAAGCATTTGTCTTAATGCAGCACCTGTAGAAATATCTACACATTTTTTGTAATCAGGTTGTTGAGTACCTTCCATAATTCCTGGGAACTCTTTAAATTGTCTTCTAACTTCAACAATCATATCATTTGCAGCTGTTCCTACAGCATCCATAGTCAATGCTGAGAATAGGAATGGTAACATACCACCAATGAACATACCAGCTACAACTTCTGGACTTGTAACATCTATTTGTTTCAAACCTACTACAGCTGTATATGATGCAAATAATGCTAATGCTGTTAATGCAGCACTACCGATTGCAAATCCCTTTCCTATTGCAGCGGTAGTATTACCAACTGAGTCTAATTTATCTGTAATATTTCTAACATCTTCTGGTAATTCGCACATTTCAGCAATACCACCAGCATTATCTGCTATTGGACCATAAGCGTCTACTGCAATTGTCATTCCACAAGTAGATAACATACCTATAGCAGCTACTGCAATACCATACAAACCTTCTGTAGGGTTTGTAGCACCATTTGATGCAAAGAATGAAATTATTATACCAATAGCTATTACAATAATTGGACCAGTAGTTGATTTCATTCCTGTAGCCAATCCTGAGATAATATTTGTAGAAGAACCTGTTTCTGATTCTTCAGCAATTTTTTGAACTGGCTTTTTATCTTCGGATGTGTAGTATTCAGTAAATTGTGAAATTATCAATCCAACTAATATACCAGCTAATACAGAAAAGAAAGCATTATTACTACCAAGAATAGATCTTGATAAGAAGAATGATCCTGCGATTGCTAATATTGAGCTGATAATTGTACCTGTATTTAAAGATTTTTGAGGATCTTTTCCTCCTCTAACTGTAAATACACCTATAATAGATGCAATAACACCTAAAGCTGCTGTTGCTATTGCAAACGATACTCCCTTTTCTTCGTAAGCTAATAAACCTAATGTAATACCTGATAAAATACTACCAGCATAGGATTCAAATAAGTCGGCTCCCATACCAGCAACATCCCCTACGTTGTCCCCAACATTATCTGCAATTACTGCAGGGTTTCTAGGGTCATCTTCAGGAATACCTGCTTCGACTTTACCAACCAAGTCTGCTCCAACATCGGCGGCTTTTGTATAGATACCACCACCAACTCTGGCAAATAAAGCTATAGAAGAAGCACCAAAACTAAATCCAGTAACAACTTCAGCATCTTGGAAAATAATATAAGAAAGAGTTATACCTAAAATTCCTAATCCAACAACGCACATTCCCATTACTGCTCCACCAGAAAATGCTACGTTTAATGCTCCATTCATTCCTTCTTCTTTTGCCGCATTAGCTGTCCTAACGTTTGCCTTTGTTGCAGCTTGCATACCGATGTAACCTGCAAGTACACTAAATATTGCACCAGCTAAAAAACAAATTGCTGTCTTATAATCGATTGCAACACCTAGAATTACACATACTATAACTACAAAAATAATAAGTGCTTTGTACTGGCGAGAAAGATAAGCCATTGCTCCGTCGTGAATAAATCCAGATATCTCCCTCATTCTTTCATTACCAGCACCTTTTTTACTTATGCTACTAAATTTTATTGCAGCAAATAATAAAGCGATAA
Organism: Finegoldia sp. P2-F-LR; assembly: GCF_052932265.1. Taxonomy (NCBI): domain Bacteria; kingdom Bacillati; phylum Bacillota; class Tissierellia; order Tissierellales; family Peptoniphilaceae; genus Finegoldia; species Finegoldia sp. P2-F-LR. The sequence goes on from NZ_JBRFJF010000012.1 coordinate 2,177, forward strand.
TACCTGCTGCAATAGCTAAATAGTAATACATATTGTCCATGATTTACTCCTTTCAACTATTAAATTATTTTATATATGCTAACGCCAAAGCTGAAACCAAGAATATAACTGATGATACAATAACAACTCTGTTAATATAATTATCCTTAGTTAATCTTCCACCATGTCCACCGACATTAGTTTCGCCTGTTAACGCTGCCATCCCTTCTGATTTAGTTTCTTGACTCATCACTGCAATTATTATTACAATGCTGGCAATAACTAAAATTACTGAAAAAATAGTCTTCATTTATACACCTCATTTCAATTAAGTTGATATATAAAATATAACATAGACATTCGATATTATCAAGATACTTCATATATCATTATTGCACAAAGATATTATACCACAAATTTCTTTGAATTTAATTGATAATCAGTATTGATTTATCAAAAATCATGTGCTATACTTATTGTGATATCAATTATCAATACTTATTATAGAGGTGGTTATGTTACAAGACATATTATTAGAACATTGTTATCCCGCACTAAGTAATCTCAAATTTGCAAATATGATAAATGTTGATTATACAGATAGCATATTTGAAGACATATTTAAATTAAACGAAAAATTATCAGAATATAATTTTAGCTTAATTATTTTAAAGCAAACTAGAAAAAAGTTGTTGCTGTACTTAATAAATTACAATTTAATAGAAAACTATAATGATAAGAGGCTGCAAAATGCTTTGAAAAGTTATGGTTATCCTGCGGATAATTTTAATAGCAGCATAAATTTTTTAAAGAAAAGATTACTTGAAAATGAATTTCCTCATGAAATCGGATTCTTCTTAGGGTATCCCTACGAGGATGTTCTTGGTTTTATCAATTACAACGGAAAAAATGAATGTATTTCTGGAAAATGGAAAGTATATTCTGATGTAGAAAAAGCAAAAGATATATTTAAAAAATATGACTACGCTAAACTCGTAACAAAAAGATTATCATTACAAGGAAATAACTTGTTTGATATAATAAATTATTTTAAGGAGTAAATTATGAATTTATTAATTTTATACTGGTCTCAAACTGGTAACACTGAAAAAATGGCTCAAATTATTAAAGAAGAATGTGAGTCAAAAGGATCTAAAGTCGAAATGGTATTTAGTGATGATTATAAAAACTACGATATAGACAATTTCGATGTCATTGCTTTTGGGTGCCCTGCTATGGGTGATGAAGAACTAGAAGATACTTCATTTGAACCGATGTTTTCTGATTTAGAAAATACATTAAGTGATAAAAAAATTGCTCTCTTTGGTTCTTATGAATGGAACAACGGTGAATGGATGGGCTTTTGGAAAGAAAGATGTTCGAAAAATAATTTAAACGTTATTGATACTGTAATTTGCTATGATACACCAGACGAAAATTCTACTGCTGATATCAAAAAATTCGCAGATAATTTATTAAAATAATACTTAAAAAAGCTTGGTAGTCATCTAAAACTACCAAGCTTTTTATTAGCTTTTTATTAGCCTTTTAATTCATTTCTGTTTTCTTGTAATTCTTCCAATAGATTGTTCAACTTGTCTTGAGTTGTTTCCAACATTTCATCGATATATTGGATAGATTGACTCTTTAATAGTCTAGCATTGTTTTCAGCTTGAGAAGTAATTTCTTCTGCATTTTTTTGAGCTGCAATAGTAACATCGTGTTCATTTACCATTGTTTCAAATCTGTTTCGAGCTTCTTGGTCTATTTTTTCTGCTTCTTTGTAAGCTTGAGTTCTAATATTTTCAGATTCTCTGTTAGCTTCATCAATAATTCTATTCTTTTCAGCATTAGTCCATTGAGCTTGTTTGATTTCTTCTGGTAAATTTTCTCTCATATCTTTTAAAACTGATAGAAGTTCTTCTCTTTCAACCATAACTTTTTTAGAAAATGGAACTGTTGATGCTTCATCAAGTATGTCTTCCATTTCTTCTATTAACTTAATAATATCCATGTAACCCTCCTACATTGAGCTAATTATTCTTACAATTATTATAATAAAAATATCAAATTAATTCAAGATAAAGCATTTATTTATCGTTAAATTTATCCTTTATATCGTCAATGATATTTTCTGGAACAAGTTCTGATATATCAGCGCCATAGGAAGCTATCTCTCTTACTATAGAAGACGAAAGAAATGCATATTTCCCATCTGCGACTAAAAACAATGTTTCTAATTCATTATTTAATTTCTTATTAGCCAAAGACATTTGCATCTCTGATTCAAAATCACTAACAGCACGTAGTCCCCTTATAATTGTACTACATCCTATTTGTTTTGCAAAATCTACAGTCAATCCTTCAAATTGATGAACTCTTACATTAGATAAATGGCTACAAGATTTTTTAATCATCGAAACTCTTTGTTCAAGAGAAAATGTGCTTTTCTTTTGAATATTTTTTACAACAGCTACATTTACTTCTTCAAAAATTTTTGCACTTCTTTCAATAATATCCATGTGTCCATTCGTAATTGGATCAAAACTACCCGGATATAATACCTTTGTTTTATTCATTATCATTCCTCAAAAAATATATATTCTTCTTTTTACCATATTGTTTTTCTTTTTCTAATTTCAAATTTTTGAAATATTCATCAGACAATTCTTTTTCAGATTCTAATATCACAAGACAATCATCATTTAAAAGATCATTATCTATGAGCATTTGAATGGATTCTTTGTAATAATTTAATCTTTCATAAGGCGGATCGATAAAAACATAATCAAATTTTAATCCTTGTCTTCTGATATTTAATAAATTTTTCTTAAAATCACCTTTAAAGACTTTTGCGAATTCCTGTGATTTTGTATGCTCAATATTTTCATTGATGCATTTTATATTATCATTAGAAGCTTCACTAAATACTACTAAATCACATCCACGACTTATGAACTCTATACCAACTGCTCCACTTCCTGCAAATAAATCTAATGCTTTGGAATTAGGTTTTACTTGAAAAATCACACTAAATATAGCTTCTTTAATTTTTCCTTCCGTCGGTCTTGTAAATCTATCTAGATCGGTATTTAAGTTCATACCTCTCATTTTCCCTGAAATAACTTTCATTTCTCACCTCAATTAAAAATAACATTTTCTAGTAATTTATCTTTAAACTTATTAATTTCTTCATCCAAATACATATATTCTTTAGTTTCGCATAAATCATTCGTATATATATACTCAGTTATAAGAGCAGCTTTTTCTATCAAATCATAGTCTTTTTCTAGGTCTGCTATATTTAGAAGTGGTATTCCTGATTGTCTTGTTCCTAACAAATCACCACTACCTCTCATCATCAAATCCTTTTGTGATAGTTCAAATCCGCTGTTTGTTTTAACCATAATATTCATTCTTTCCATTTGTTCATCAGAATGTGCATTGTTGATAAGAATACAATAAGATTGATCTGAAGATCTGCCCACTCTACCTCTTAGTTGATGAAGTTGTGAAAGTCCAAATCTTTCTGCATTATATATAACAATTACATTTGCTTTTTTGACATTAACCCCAACTTCAATAACTGTTGTAGATACCAATATTTTTGTTTTCCCGTCTACAAAATCTTTCATAATTTCTTCTTTTTCCGAAGATTTCATTCTACCATGTAACATTCCAACATTTATATCAGAAAAATATTCACTAGATAACCTATTGTAAAGTTCTGTTACATTCTCTAAATCCAATGCTTCAGATTCTTCTATCAATGGACACACAATATAAGCTTGAAACCCATTTTCAACTTGTTTTCTGATAAAAGCTGCTATTCTTTTTTCATAACTAAATCCAACAGAATATGTTTCTATTACTTTCCTGCCTTTAGGCATTTCATTTATTGTTGATATATCCAAATCCCCATAGTAAGAAAGTGCTAAAGTTCTTGGAATTGGAGTAGCTGTCATCACAAGAACATCTGGATTTTGTCCCTTGTCTGAAATTTTCTTTCTTTGTCCTACACCAAATCTATGTTGCTCATCGGTAATTACGAGTCCAAGCTTTTTAAATTCCACAAAATCTTGAATTATTGCATGCGTACCAACTATGACATCAAAATAACCCGCCCTTATTCCTTCTAAAACAGAATCTTTTTCCGATTTCGTTAAATCAGATTTTAATAAACAAACTTTTAACCCAAATTTTGAAAAATCATCCGATAAGTTTTCATAATGTTGTGTCGCTAAAATATCCGTAGGAGCCATAAAAGCTGATTGATAACCACTTGAATATGATTTGAATATCGCTGCTTCAGCTACTATTGTCTTTCCACTTCCTACATCTCCTTGAACCAATCTATTCATTCTCTTTTCAGATGTCATATCACTTTCAATATCTCTAATTGCTTCTAACTGTCCTTTTGTAAGTTCAAATTTTAAAGACTGTATGAAAATATCCATGCTTTCGTCAGTTTGAAATTTTATATAATTTTGTTCGTTTAGTGTTGTCTTCATTGATTTCATTGCCAATTGCATTATAATAACTTCTTCAAGAACAAGCGCTGTCCTAGCTCGTTTAAATTGTGCATAATCCACAGGTCTGTGTATGTTTTTTATTGCATTTCTTTTGTTCTCAATATCGTAGTTTTTAATCATACTATAAGGAATAACATTTTTAATTTCATCAATACAATGTTTAATAGCAAAATCAATGAATTTAATCATATCATTATTTGTAACGCCTTTTTTTACTTTGTAAATTGGATAAATAATGCCTAATTTCCCACCAAAAGTTTTACTTAAAATTGGTGACGATATTTTGAATTGATTTTGAACTCTATTTATTTTCCCATACAAATAGTAGGTAGTGTTTGGTAGAATTTGATTTCTGATAAAAGGCTGATTAAACCATGACACACTTATTTTAGAAGTATCGTCAAAAGCAATAGCAGATGTTAAGTTTAAATTTCTTCTAAGATATCTAGTTACAGGCTTTGAAATAAATTTGACTTTTATAACGCAGCTTTCTTCATCTCGTATATCTATTATATTTTTTATTGTTGATCTATTTTCGTACCTATACGGGAAATAATTCAATAAATCATTAACATCAAAAATACCCATTGAGTTTAAAACTTCTAATTTTTTCTTTCCTATTCCTTTTACTTCTGATAATTGCATAACTCACCACACAAAAAAATCCCTACATTAAACATACAAATAATAGACCGATAAAATCGATCTATTATTTGTAATTATTTGTAAGGAGTTATTCTATTGAAAATACATAGTAATATAAAGGTTGAGATCCTTCGACAACCTCAATATCAATATTTTTGTATTCTTCTTCCAAACTATCTTTCAATTTATTAGCCATCATTTCATCACAGCCTTCACCATAATAAATTGTAACCAATGAATCGTCTTTTTGAATTAGTTGTCTCAATAAATCCATTGAAACTTTATTAATATCATTACCAACCGCTCTGATATTCTTTTGGTCAAGACCGATAATGTCATCTTTCTTTACTTTAATATCTGACATATTTAAATCTTTTACCGCAAAAGTAACTTCACCAGTCTTAACTGTTGCTATTACATCGTTAAAACTATCAAAGTTTTCTTCTGCACTTGCTTCTTCATTGAATGCTAAAAGAGCCGAAATAGATTGTGGTACGGCTTTTGTCTCTACAACAAATACCTCTTTTTTATCAACTATTTGTTTTGCTTGATTAGCTGATAATATGATGTTCTTATTGTTAGGAAATACAAAAACTGTCTTTGCATTAACTCTTTCGATAGAATTAACTATATCTTCAGTTGAAGGATTCATTGTTTGTCCACCAGTAATCACTTCATCAACATTTAACATATCGAAAACTTTACTGAATCCTTTACCACTACTAACCACTACAAATCCAAAATCTTTTTCTGGTTCTGAAGTTTTTGTAGAAGCTTGATTAATTTCTTCTTCAGTAGAATGCAAGTTTTGATGTTGTAATCTCATATTATCTATTTTGATATCTCTTAGAGCACCTAGTTCCATGGCAATTTCTAAAACTTTACCAGGATTATTAGTATGAATATGAGTTTTGATTACTCCATCACCTTTTACAACTAGTAAACAATCCCCAAAGTTTTCTAATTTTGATCTATATGAATTCTCATCTGCATCAGTCATTATAAAAAATTCAGTACAATATCCGAATTCTATTTCTTCATCTGATACAACATTAGTATTTTCATTAATAGTTCTAGAAGATTCGTCAATTATTGTTTCTGAAATTAATTTTTCATTATCGTAATTTAAAACGCCTTCTAAGAATAACATTAAACCTTGTCCACCTGCATCAACTACGTCGGCTTCTTTCAAAACAGGTAACATTTCTTTAGTTTTTAGAAGTGCCTTGTTACCTTCAGATATAATATCTGTCAAAAATTTTTTAATATCTTCGTAATTTTGATAGTTTTGATCAGCAAACTCACCCATACATCTAGAAACTGTAAGAATAGTTCCTTCTGTTGGTTTCATTACAGCTTTGTATGCAGTTTTATAACTTTCTACAAATCCATCTCTTAATGCAAATATATTAAATTCAGTATAATCTTTAAATCCATTATAAAAACCTCTCATGATTTGAGAAGTAATTACACCAGAATTTCCTCTAGCTCCCATAAGAGAACCATCACTCATAGCTTTAGCTAAATTTGCAATACTCAAATCAGTTACGCCATTAACTTTTGAAATAGCTGATTTAATTGTCAATGTCATATTAGTACCAGTATCTCCATCTGGAACTGGAAAAACATTTAAGCTATTTACTATTTCTCTTTTATTTTCTAAGTTCTTAAATCCCGCTAGAAGGCAATTCTTGAACAGTGTTGCGTCATTCTTCATTGTGCCCCCTATTTTTCTTCATTTATTCTCATATCTTGAACAAGAACATTAACACATTCTACTTCAAGACCAGTTTTATTTTCTACACTATATTTAACTGTATCAATAATATTTTGGCAAACCACAGCAATTTTAGTACCATATTCCAAAACTACAGTTAAATCTATTACAATTTTATTATTTTTTGTATAAACTTTTACTCCCTTACTCATATTGTCTTTATTGAGTAACATTAAAAATCCATCTGATAAATTTTTATAAGCTAGTCCAACAATTCCGTAACAACTCATAGCTGTTTCACTAGCAATAGTTCTAACGATATTATCTGATATTAATATTGAACCATATTCGTTATCAATTTTAGTAGTCATATTACCTCCTATTTGTGATACCTAACTAATTATATTATACTCTTTTGATGTTTAAGATTCTAATTTACATATTAATACTATATTATTATAACATATTTTAGCTCTAAAAGCTTGAAATTCAGTTTTAAAATATGCTATAATATCAAGAGACATTTGAAAAAGAACCAGGAGGTGTAATTATGTCCAAAAAATGTGAAATTTGTGGTAAATCAAGAACTTTCGGAAATAATAGATCATTTTCTTTAAGATCTTCAAATAGAAGCTGGGCACCTAACATCAGAAAAGTTAGAGCTTTAGTCGATGGCAAACCAAAAAGAATCAATGTATGCACTAGATGCTTAAGATCAGGTTTAGTTGAAAGACCTCAATTTATCAAAACAACAGAAGAAGAATAAAACAAAGAGTCGAAAACTTCGACTCTTTTTTAATCTCTAGAATCAATTAAAAGGCCATATCCCTCTATTAATTCTATATATGCTTTTTTATTTTTTATTTTATTACTAATCGTCAATGATGAACAAAAATCAACATCTAAAAATTCGCTGTCGTATTCAAAACCTTTTAATTTAATTTTAATTCCACTATTCGATAAAACTACAATGGAAATATAGTCATATTTCATAACACATTCTGTGCTTTCTCCTAAGAATTTAATTATATTATTGTTACCAATAAAAATAAGTTCAATCCCTTTTTCATAACATCTTTTTGAATAAATTAAATTCGACATTGTGTGATCTAATCTGGTTCCTGTTGCCCCAAAAGCATATATTGTATTACAGTTCTTTTCGATTAATATATTTATTGCGGCTTCAAAATCAGTAAAATCTTTTTTGCAATTATATTTTTCAAAAATCTTGTTGTTTTCTTCTAGAAAATTTTTGTCCTTATTATTTATAGAGTCAAAATCTCCTATAGCAAAATCAAAATCTTTATGATAATCGGTGAAATATTTTGTTCCACCATCTACAGCTATTCTAAAGTCTGATTTTTCATAATATTCTTCAAAAAGATTCTTATCAGATAATTCCCCTGCGCAACAAATCAAGCCAATCATTTTTTACTAACCTTTGATACCGGTTTAATTAAAATTAATATGACCACTATAGCTATAATTCCATTAGGAACAATGTATGTGATGTTATATAAGAATGATCCTAGTAATGCAGGAATATCTGATGGCAATGTGTTTTTGAAAAATACATAACCACTTAAAATCGCAGCTACTCCTCTCATTAAAATAGCGAATATACATGCTAAAATCATTTTATAATTAATTTTGCCACTCAAAGTTTCTTCATTACATCCTAACCCTGATAATCCTAAAGCCATATAAGCTATTGGATAATCTAGCATATATTGTATTGGATGGATAACGTAAGGATCAACAAAGCTATCCAAAACTCCATACATTAATCCAATTACAATCCCTGGTTTTAGCCCCCATCTTAGTCCAAATAATAAAATCGGAACATATCCCGCTAGGGAAACAGATCCTCCTCTTGGCATTTTAAAAATAACAATGCTATTTAGTACAGCTGTCAAAGCTAAAGTAATTGCCCCTTCAACCATAAATCTCAAATTTTTGTTCAAAATATCCTCCTTTTAACTATAATTTTTGATTGTAAATATCTAGTTGCGATTCTATGTCATGATTAAAAACATCTGAACCACTTACAATTAGATTAGCTCCAGATTGTAATACTTTATCGACATTAGAAGTTTTCACTCCTCCATCAACTTCCAGTAAAATATCTTTTTTTGATGTTTCTATCATTTTTCTTGCATCTTTTATTTTTGAATATTGACTCTCTATAAAGGATTGTCCTCCAAAGCCTGGATTTACACTCATTACAAGTATTATATCCAAATCATCAATAATATAATCACAACATTCCAATCCTGTGGATGGATTAAGTGCTAATCCACATTTTTTTCCAGCTTTATGAACAATCTGAATAATCCTATGTGGATGAAAAGTTGCTTCTGGATGAAAAGTAATTATATCAGCCCCGGCATTCAAAATGTCATCTATAATATTTTCTGGTTTGTTAACCATCAAGTGACAATCAAGAATAAAGTCCGGATATTTTTCTCTTATTTGTTTTATAACTGCTGGACCAAAAGAAATATTTGGCACAAAATTTCCGTCCATAACATCCAAATGCAAATATTTTATTCCCTTATTTTTTAGTATATCTAAGTTTTTTTCTAATTCAAAAAAGTTACACGCCAACAAAGACGGACTTAAATTAGCCATTAATACCTCCTAATTTTTTTGTATTCTTCAACTATCTTCAAATAATTATCATATCTACTCTGGGATATTTCTCCAATTTCAACAAGTCTTTTTATTTCACATTTTGGTTCATTAATGTGATCACAATTATTGAACTTACATCTTAAACTATGTTTTCTAAATTCTACAAAATTATTTTTAATTTCGGACTTGTCATCTAAAAAAGACAAATCAAAAGAACTAAAACCCGGTGTGTCTAAAACGTAAGTATTGTCATCTACCATTTTAATTTCAATGTGTCTTGTCGTTTGCTTTCCTCGCTGAGTTTTATCACTTATTTTACCAGAAATAAAATCCTCACTTGGAAATAATTTTTTTAAAGTACTAGATTTCCCTGCTCCACTAGGACCAATAACACAATTTATATGATTTCTGAATTCATTTAATAATTCTTCATTAGTGATTGAAGATTCATTTGAGTTGAATATTACTTTATACCCAATATTTCTGTATATATCAGCAAAATATTTTTTCTCATCTTCAGATACTAAATCAGTTTTATTAAATACAATGACACAATCAATGTTATTTTTCTCAATCATTAGTAGATATTTGTCTAGTAACATTAGATTAATATTAGGTGACTTAATGCTACTTAGAACGAAACATTTATCTATATTACTCACTTCAGGACGGTGCAAAAGTACAGATCTTGGATGTATTTTTAAAATAAATCCAAGACCATTTTCTACGTTTATATCTACTTTATCGCCTACAACTGGAGTAATTTTCTTGTTCCTAAAATTCCCCTTTGCCTTCGAAGGATACACTTCGTTTCCAACGCTTACGTAGAATAATTCCCTTTGAATTTTCGTAATAACACCTGTTTTATCCGACATTAACTAATTCTCCATTAATATAGACTTTAATATCATTATTAGGTTTTACTTTTACTTTAATTCTGATATCTCCTTCAGAAGCATTATGATTTTCTTCATATATTATATTATTTTCAGTTTCATCTTTAATAGTTACTGTGTAAATTCCTTTTTCTACAGGTTTACTTATTCTGAATACTTTATCAATCATTTCAGGTTCTTTTTTACCTTTACTGATTATAACATCAATTGAACTATCTTTTTTTAGTTTCTTTCCAGCATCATATTGTTGCCATATAACTTGATTTGTATCATATGAATTGCTAAATTTCTTTTCAATATTTCCTATATTTAGTCCGATTGATTTTAATTTATTACTAGCTTGACTTATATCCGCTCCTATTAAATCAACCATCTCTACTAGTTCTTCTTTTTTACCTAAAGAAATTACAACATCAACTTTAGAGTCTTTACTTATGCTAGTTCCTGCATCTGGGTGTTGTTGCATAATTTTTCCAGCTTCAAAATTATCGCTATTTTCTTTAGTTATTTCACCAATTTCTAAGCCTAATTTATTTAGTTGAATTTTAGCATTTTCAATAGTCATATTGGATAAATTAGGTACAGACACCTGTTCCTCGCCTTTGCTTACAACTAATTTTATAATAGTTCCTTTTTTCACTTCTGTACTGGATTCAGGATCTTGTTCTAATACTTTTCCTGGTTCAACACTACTTTCAGTCTTATATTCTGAAACAACAGCAATTAAATTATTAGCCTTAGCTTTATTTAAAGCTTCGGTTTCCGTTAAACCAGTTAATGCAGGAACTAAAACTAGATCTTGCTTATTCTTGTTTATATATTTCTTGCCAAATATAATTGCAACAAATACCAGAGCTGCTAAAACTATAGGCAATAGAATCCACATAAATTTTTTAGATTTATTTTTATTATCTTTTGTAGAAGATTGTTTGGGCGTTTTATAAACTGCTTCTTTTACTTCAGGTTGTTCATCATTTTCTTTAATTATTGGATTTTTAGTAGTTTTTTGATATAAATCAGAAGAATAGTTTTGATAATTTCTCAACATTTCTTTCAATTCTGTAGCTGATTTAAATCTATCATTAGGATCTTTTGCCATCGCTTTAACTATTATATCATTAAGACCTTGTGGTAAATCATGACGAAGATTTATAGGTGGCACCAATGGATCTTGAATATGTTTCAATGCAATTCCAACAGCATTTGGTGCATCAAACGGTACTTCTCCTGTAGCCATTTGATACAATACAACACCTAATGAATATATATCACTTTTCTCATCAATAAATTTACCCTTTGCTTGTTCTGGTGAAATATAATGAACAGTTCCCAAAACAGTTGAAGTATATGTCAATGTTGCAGACGAAGAAATTCTTGCAATACCAAAATCTGTAGCTTTTAAATTATTAGATTTATCAATTAACATATTATGTGGCTTAATGTCTCTGTGAATTATTCCATTCTTATGAGCACATTCTAATGCACTTGCTATTTGAACTCCATAATTTACGATATCTTCAATCGGCAAAATTTGTTTTTCATCGATTATATCTTTTAATGTCTTACCATCTACATATTCCATTACGATGTAATTATATTTGCGACCATCAACATACGAACTTCCAACATCGAACACACTTACTATATTTGCATGAGTCAATGATGCAGCAGATTGTGCTTCCATAGCGAATTTTCTCAGAAAATCTTGGTCTTCCATATATTCATTTTTTAATACTTTTACAGCAACATATCGATTTAAAACAGTGTCCAAAGCTTTGTATACTTTGGCCATCCCGCCAACGCCGACCTCTTCTATTATCTCATATCTATCGCCTAAAACTTTACCTATCATAATTTTCCCCTTCATATAAATAAAGCGTAATAGTTATATTATCAATACCTTCGATATCATTTGCTTCATCAATCAAATTTTGAGCTATTTTATCCAAATCTGATTCTTCTTTAATAATATCAACTATATCTTCATTTTCTAATTGTGAAGTCAAACCATCTGTGCACATTAATATCAAATCACCCTTAACAAGCTCAACGTTAAAAATGTCTATATCTACAGTATCTTGAATTCCTAAAGATCTTGTAATAACATTTTTTTGTGCAAAATCAACGGCTTCTTCTTCAGTAATAGTTCCAGATGATAATAAATCATTCACAAGAGAATGGTCTACAGTTATTTGCTTTAATTCTTCATCCCTGTATAAGTACAATCTGCTATCGCCAACATTTGCAACAATAGCATTTTCATCATAAACTAAACAAGCAACTATCGTTGTGCCCATATTTCTATGTTCAGTATTATTTTCACTGTCTTTGTAAACTTCCTCATTTGCTAAAGTAATTGCTTTACGCAGTATGCTTTCGTAATCTTTTTCATTTTCTTTTTCTTTTACGTAGTTTATAACTGTTTCGACAGCTTTTTTACTTGCAACCTCACCAGCTTTATGTCCACCCATTCCATCGCACACAACAAGCAAGCTAAAATCATCTGTAATGTAATTCATATGATAATCTTCATTAAGCTTTCTTACCAATCCGATATCTGTGCTTGAAGCATATTTCATTTCACACCTCTTTTAGTCATATTGTTAATTCTTAATTGTCCACAGGCTCCTTCAATATCAATGCCCTGTTTTCTTCTTATTGTAGTATTAACATTGTTTTTATTCATGTAATTCATAAATTCCATCATCTTGTTTCTATCTGGAGATTTTTGATTAAATTCTTCAATAGGATTTAATGTTATTAAGTTCAAAAGACAATTTCTATTTTTTAATAAATCGACTAGCTTGTCCATATATTTTTTTGAATCATTTACACTTTCGATTACCGTATACTCAAATCCAATTCGCCTTTTTGTTTTATCAAAATAATAGTCACAAGCATCTAGAATTTCTTCAATTGAGTATTTGTTTCCAATGGGCATTAGCTGATTTCTCTCATTATCAAATGGATTATGAAGTGAAATAGTTATGTTTATACCTATATTTTCATCTGCAAGTTTAATTATTTTATCGACTAATCCACACGTAGACAATGTTATATTTCGAATAGACATATCTTGTCCTTCTTTATTCGTAATCAGATTAATAAATCTAATAACATTATCGTAATTATCTAATGGTTCTCCTATCCCCATTAGTACCATATTGTTAATTCGTATACCCAAATCATTTTCTACCAAATATATCTGAGCGCACATTTCATAAGGTTGTAAATTCCTTAAAAAACTTTTCTTTGTCGACGCACAAAATTTACATCCCATTCTACAACCAATTTGTGTTGATAGGCATATTGAAGTGTGAGTTTTATATTCCATAAACACCGTCTCTACGATGTTACCATCACTCAACTCTATAAGATATTTTTTCGTGTTGTCTAATTTTGAATCAATCCTTTTGATAATAGAACAATTTTTGATATCATTATATTCTTCTAGTTTTTTTCTTAAATCATTTGAAAAATTAGTCATTTTATCAGGATTGAATATTCTATTTTTATGAATAGCTTGAAAATACTGCAATGCTCTGAAAGATTTTTCTCCATTATTCACAAAAAATTCTTTCAGTTCATAGACAGTCATATTTTCCAAGACAATTTTATTTTGCATATTATTCACCAATCTAAATTATATCAAAAATCTCAAGTTTTGTAATCTATTAGTCTTTTACAAACTTTGAAATGAAAAATCCCTGTGTTCCTTTTTGGAAAGGCATAAGTTTTATAAATTCATTTTTATCTCCATAAAAATCAATATCTTCTCTTTTTAAATTTAATTTGTTTTCAATATAATCCACATTTTCTTCGTTCTCTTCTTTTAAAAGAGAACATGTAGAATATACTAAGATGCCGTCTTTTTTTAAATATTTTTCACAATTTTCAAGAATTTTTCTTTGGATTCGAACCAAATCTTCTACATCTTTTTTCGTTCTGAACAACTTTATCTCTGGATTTTTATTGATAACACCAGTTGCAGAGCACGGTGCATCCACAAGAATTCTATCAAATTTATTTATCAAATCTTCTTGTAAAATAGTCGCATCAAAATTCATATATTGAACATTTTCAACTCCACATTTATTCACATTCTCTTTTATTCTATATATTTTATTCTCGTTAATATCATTACAGTAAATAATCGATTGATTATTTGTTATCTCTTGAATGTTGCATGATTTTGACCCAGGAGCTGCACAAATATCAAGAACTATGGAGTTCTCCACTGGCTCTAAAACCTCTGCACACAAACTACAAGAACCATCTTGGATAATAAATTTACCTTCTTTAAATTCGTTCGTATCTATTATCGATTCAGGATTTCTTACGATAAAACTATCTTTTAAAAAAGGATGTTCTTCTAATACGAATCCCTGATTTTCTAAATTTGTTTTTAAATTATTCTCCTTCAATTTATTTTGTTTAATTACAAAATCAGATTTGTAAAAGAAAGATTTGAGAAGTTTTTTTACAGTTTTTTTAGAATAAGATTTGTTCAACATCTTAAGTAATTCTTTGTTTATGGAAAATTTTAATTCATCTCCTAAATCTTCCTCATCCAAATTAATCCTGCAAACCTCCCTTAGAACAGCATTAACATAATCTTTATAATGTGTTAAGTTGTTAGCCAATTCTACTGCTTCGTCAACTACAGCATAATCAGCTGTTTTCATAAATAGTATTTCCGTAGTTGCCATTCGCAATATTTCCAGAACAATTTTATCAAGCTTATTTAATTCCAAATCGCTGCACTTAGATATTACATAATCTATGAAAAATCTATTTTCTATTTCTGTAAATACACACCTTTTAATGTACGCGATATCTCTCTTGTCCAAATCACCATAATCATAAGTCTTTAATAATTCAGAAGAGTATCCCGATTTATTATTAATTGAGTTGGTAATATTAATTATTTCGTTTCTAATATTCATAATCTCTCATTTCTTTTAATTATTTTAATTACATAATATATTTTACACTAAAACAGCAAAAATAAAAAAATTGAACCTAAAAGGATTAACCTTAGGTTCAATCTACATTAATTTTTAATCTCTATCTCTTGATATCAGTATTAATCTTACCAATTGTAACAGTGAAACCAAAGCGCTTGCTATATAAGTTAATGCAGCTGCTTTTAAAACTTGTTTCGCAGGTTCTATTTCATCATCAGTCAACAGCCCATTTGATAAAGCTCGTATAGCTCTACTACTAGCATCAAACTCAACAGGTAATGTAACTAATTGAAACAAAACAGTCGCTGAGAATAAAATAATTCCAAATTCTACTAATGGTCTCATGCTAAACATAAATCCAAGTAAAATTAAAATCCACACTGATTTCGATGCGAAATTCACAACAGGAAACAACGATTCTCTAAATCTCAAGAAACCATAATTTTCCTTGTCTTGAATCGCATGACCTACTTCGTGACTTGCCACAGAAACTGCAGAAATCGACTGACTATTATACACTGCATCTGATAAAGCCAAAACTTTTTTTGATGAATCATAGTAATCAGTCAAGCTTCCTTGAACATTTACTATTTCTATATCTGACAAACCTTCGTAATCAAGCAAAACTCTTGCCATTTCTTTTCCAGTCAATCCTTTTGAATTAGTTGTTTCCTTATACTTATCAAAAGTATGAGTAACTTTGATTTGTGAATAAAACGCCAATATCAAAGCTGGAATTAACAGCAGCATAGTTCTATCATAATAAAAATTAAACAATGATTCCTCCTACAAAATTATTCCCTCTTCAAATGAATTTCCATTCAAATATTCGCTAACGTTAAGAGGTTTTTTATTTGGAAGTTGTAATCTTGTGATAATTATAAATCCATCTTCACAAGCAACCTTAATTCCATTTTTGTCTACTTTTACAACTTCCCCATTCTTATTATCATTATATTGTTCTATTATGTTGATATTGTGAACTTTTACAGTTTTATCGTTTAATTTAAAAAATAAACCTGGCCAAGGAGTCAATCCTCTAAATTTATTGTAAATTACTTCTGCTTTTTCATTAAAATTAATTTCACCCATAAATTTTTGAATTTTACCTACAGTAGATGCTTTATCTTCATTTTGTTTTTCTCTTGAATCGAAATATTTTTGATAATCATTGATAACTTTATCTATTAAATCAGCACCCATTATCATTAATTTATCGTGTAATTCTTCAAGCATAATGTTTTTGTCAAGCTCAATTTTATCTACAGCTAAAACATCACCTGTATCAAGCCCTTGTTCAACTAGCATAATACTTACACCAGATTCTTTGTCGCCATTTAGTAACGAATAATTTATAGGAGAAGCCCCTCTGTATTTGGGCAAAATTGATGCGTGAACATTTAAAATCTTATTTTTAAATCTATCCAAAATTCTTTTTTTGATTAATTGACCATAAGCTACCACCACAATAAAATCAGGATTAAGTCTGTCTAATAGATCAAAGACTTCATCGTCATTTATATTTTGTGGAGTAATAACATCTATTCCCAAATCCATAGCTCTTTTTTTAACTGCCGTAGGTGAAAACTTATTTCTATTTCGTTTTTTATCTTGTTGTGATATCACTAATTGAATTTCGTTATTTGGGTTGTCATATAATCTTTGCAAACTCTCAACTGCAAAATCTGGAGATCCCGCAAATACAATTTTATTTTTCATCATTCAATCTCTCAATCTCTTCATCAGAAAGATTCAATACTTTATCAGTGTACAATACGCCATCCAAATGGTCTAATTCATGACAAAAACAATGTGCTTTGTAATCAGTGCCTGTTTTCCTTTGAATGTTTCCGTCCAAGTCTGTGTATTCTACAGTAACAGTCTTAGGTCTTTCAACATATCCATTTTTACCAGGAACTGACAGACAACCTTCAACATTAATTTGCTTTTCATCTGATCTTTCTACGATTTTTGGATTTATTAGAACCATTTTACCGTCTTCATCTTGCATGTCTATTACTACTATTCTCTTAAGCATTCCTACTTGAACACAAGCCAATCCTATTCCTTTATTTTCATACATTGTTTCAAACATATCATCTACGATTTGTTTGATTCTATCATCTATTTTTTCAACCTCTCTTGATTTTTTTCTCAAGATTGGATCATTTTCTAATCTTATTTGTCTTAATGCCATTTTATCTCCTAAAAATAACTTTGAGGATCTAACGTTATTTTAAGTGTTATTCCCTCTAAGTTAATATTGTATTCATTATTTATCAAAACTTTTTTTATTATTTCTATTATTTTATCTTCTCCATTTGGAAATTTGTAGTACAAATCAAACCTGTACATATTATTAATTCTCTCTATTGGAGAAGGATGAGGCCCATTTATTAATGTTGTAGATAGTTTGTATCTTCTGATAAGGGCAGCAACGTAATTCGAAACTTCATTGATTTTTTTCATAGCAACATTTCTGTTTTTACTGGAAATATTAATATTTAATATTCTGAAAAAAGGAGGATAATTAAATGATTTTCTTAGCTTTATCTCCTTTTCATAAAACATCTTATAATCATGAAGTGCCGCCGATGTTATAGCAAAATTATCAGGCTTATATGTTTGAATAATCACATCTCCTTCATATTCTGCTCTTCCTGCTCTTCCAGCTACTTGAGTTATCAATTGAAAAGTTTTTTCATTAGATTTGTAATCTCCTAAGTTCAAACTAATATCTGCAGCCATTACTCCGACTAATGTAACATTTGGAAAATCAAATCCTTTCGACAACATTTGCGTCCCGATTAATATATCTATTTCTTGATTATTCATCATATCATAGATTTTTTTGTAATCTTTTTTTGTGTTTGTAGTGTCTCTATCCATTCGTGCAATTCGAGCATTTGGAAAAAGCTCTCTAGTTTCTTCTTCTAATTTTTGAGTACCTGCTCCAAACTCTTTTATAAATTTCGAGCCACAGTTTGGGCATACTTTCGGCTTTAGAGCTGTTCTTCCACACATGTGACAAATCAATCTATTTTTTGTCTTATGATATGTCATGGAGACATCACAGCTATCACATTTTAGTACATATCCACATCTTCTACACGAAATAAAAGAAGTGTGACCTCTCTTGTTTAAAAACAAAATAGTTTGTTTTTTGTTGTTTAAATTTTCTTGAATTTTATTGAGTAGAACTTTACTGAACATTCTCATGTTTCCAGTTTCAAGTTCTTTTCTCATATCTACAATAGTGCATTCAACAGGGTTTGTGTCATTAGCTCTTTTATTCATTTCAATAAGATTGTACTCACCTTTTAAAGCTTTGCTGTATTCTTCAACTCCAGGAGTTGCTGAACCCAATAAAAGCTTTGCATTATTATATTCTGCTCTAAATCTGGAAATATCAATAGCGTTGTATTTAGGATTTTTTTCACTTACATAACTTGTTTCATGCTCTTCATCTATTATTATCAATCCTAAATTTTTAAACGGAGAAAATACAGCACTTCTAGCTCCAACTACTATTTTATATTCTCCATTATACATTTTTCGAAATTGTTCGAATTTTTCGTTAACATTTAGCTTAGAGTGAATTATCGCAACTTTCCCTGGAAACCTACCCTCAAACCTTTCAATCGTCTGCGGAGTCAATGATATTTCTGGAACCAATACTATGCTATCTTTACCTTCATTTAACATTTTTTCAACCAAATGCAAATAAACTTCAGTTTTACCACTACCTGTTACACCATGTAACAAATTAAATTGATTTTCTAAAATCGAATTATAGGCTTTTTCTTGCTGTGAATTTAGTTTTATTTTTTGATAAGTTTTAGTATCGTCCACGACAACTCTGTCAACTTCTTTAAAATAAATTTCAACAATTTTCTTTTCTTCAAGTGATTTTACTACACTTGAAG
Source organism: Finegoldia sp. P2-F-LR (assembly GCF_052932265.1). Taxonomy (NCBI): domain Bacteria; kingdom Bacillati; phylum Bacillota; class Tissierellia; order Tissierellales; family Peptoniphilaceae; genus Finegoldia; species Finegoldia sp. P2-F-LR. The sequence continues at coordinate 21,473 of NZ_JBRFJF010000012.1, forward strand.
TCGTATTTGTTTTCGCTAAAATCTCACTATAAAGTATGTTATTATTAGTTTTTAGCATATCAACTATTTTTTGTTGAGCATTTGCCCTTTTTGAAATAACTGGATTATCGTCTATAAGTTTGACGTATTTTAAAAATTTTGGAGTAATTTTTTGATCATATACTAAATCCATTTTTAAAAAATCAGATTTTACATACTCCATTAGCTTTTTATGGCTAATATCTGAAATTTCTTTAATTTCTGAATATTCTTTCTTGGTTTTAAGAATATTGTACAAATCTTCATCTACATTCAGTAGTTTATCATTTGCAGTGAAATATTCTTTTAATTCTTCAAAGTTTCCAGGTGGCAAAATAGTTTGAAAAGCGGAGCTATAATCGCTTAAATAATTATCTACCATGAAAAAAGCCATATCAATTGATTCTTGTGTGACAATAGGATTCAAGTCTACTACTGATATTATTTCTTTGTAATCGATATCTCGTTTAGGGTTATCATTAATTCTAACCACTAATGCTAATTTGTTAATATTTGATTTACCAAAAGGGACTATAACTCTCATTCCAACTTCGACATCTTCACTTGAATAATATGAGTATAGTCTGTTAGTCATCTTCGATTTGTTTCTAAAAATAACATCAATATACATGTTTACCTACTTTATCAAATCCAATATCTTATCTGCGATATTTAACTTTGTGTCCTTACCAATTTCTAATATATTATCTTTGCTGATTACAGTTACCTTATTATATTCTGAATTAAATCCAATGTCTTTTTTTGATACATCGTTTAATACTATAAAATCTAGATTTTTTTTATCTAACTTTTTCTTAGCATTTTCTAATAAATTATTTGTTTCTGCGGCAAATCCAATAAAGATTTGATTATCTTTTTTATTTAATGATTTTAAAATATCTGGGTTTTCTTCTAATTCTAAAGAATTAATGCCATCTTGTTTTTTTATTTTTAAATCTTTTCTGTTCTTTACTTTAAAATCACTTACAGCTGCCGCCATAATTAAACAGTCAAAGTCGTCAATATAACTTTCTATTTTTTCTTTCATTTCAATTGCAGACTCCACTTTTATGTTTTCAATACCATATGGATTTTCTGCTGTTGTTTTTCCAGAAATAATTGTTACATCGGCTCCTCTCATAAAAGCTTTCTTAGCAATCGAATATCCCATTTTCCCACTGGAATCATTCGTTATATATCGTACAGGATCAATTCTTTCAACTGTTGCTCCTGCAGTAACCAAAATTTTCTTACCTTGTAAATCTTTTTCGCAAAAGTATTTTTCAACTTCTTCAACAATTTCCCAAGGTTCTTTTAATCTTCCGTTTCCTTTTGTATTACAAGCAAGCATCCCACTATTTGAATCTACAATTAAGTGTTTTTTTTGTTTCAAATCTTCTATGTTTTTTTGTGTCGCAGGATTATTCAACATATTGGTATTCATACTTACACAAAACATTATTGGCTTGGTATATGCTAGCGCAGTAGATGATAACAAATCTTCTGCGATACCATAATTTATTTTAGCCATAGTATTTGCACTAGCAGGTGCAATCAAAAACAAATCTGCCCATTTTGCAAGCTCTATATGTTCAACAACCTTGTGTGAATTATTATGAAACATTTTGTTTTTAACATCGCATTTGCCAATTGTTTCAAAAGTCATTGGACTTACAAATTCACAAGCTGAATCAGTCATAATTATTTTGATATTATAGTCAAGTTTTTTTAGTCTACTTACAACATCTACAACCTTGTAAATAGCAATTCCTCCAGTAACACCTAAAAGAATATTTTTATTCATTTGATTTGTTTTCCCAAACCTTTTTTTCCATAACTTCTTCTAAAGCTGTAGTAACTGGTTGAGCTTTTGCTTTCTTTAGTTTTGTGTCTTTGCCATCTATTAACATTCTTGCTCTTTTACTCACCATTACACAAAGTGCATATCTACTATTATTTATTTCTGATAATTTTTTAAATGATGGATTAATCATATTTTTCTCCTTTTACAACTCTAAATTTTTCTGCATCAATTATAGTTTCAATATTTTTTACAGTTTCATCGACATCTTCATTGATAACTGCATAATCATATTCATCAATAAAACTCAATTCTTTCTTGGCGTTTTGCATTCTAATATTAATTGTTTCTTCATCTTCTGTATTTCTGCCTTCAATTCTTCTCCTAAGTTCAATTAAATCCGGTGGAAGAATGAAAACAAAAACAGCTTCTGGATAGTTTTCTTTTACTTTTAATGCACCCTGAACATCAATCTCTAGAATGACTATCTCCCCTTTATTTATTTGATCAAAAACAAATGATTTTGGAGTCCCATAATAATTATTGTGTACATTGGCATATTCGATGAAATCTCCCTGTTCGATTTTCTTCTTAAACTCATCCAAGCTCAAGAAATAATAATTTTCTCCGTCTACTTCATAGGGTCTCTTCTTCCTTGTTGTAGCTGATACAGAATATACAATATCATTTTTTTGTGATATTAATTTTTCACAAACAGTTCCTTTACCAACTCCTGATGGTCCAGAAACAACTAATAAAAATCCGTCTCTCATTTTAATCTTCCTTATTATTTGATTTATCTAATCTCATTTGTAAAGTCTCTGGTTGAAGACAACTCAACACAACATGACTTGAATCCATAATTATTACACTCCTGGTTTTTCTTCCAAAAGTAACGTCTATAAGATTATTATCTTCTTTTGCTTTTTGAACAATTCTTTTAATTGGATTTGTTTCGGGACTAACAATTGCGATAATCCTGTTGCTATTAACTAAATTTGAAAAACCTATACCTAAACTTTCCATTTTCCCTCTATTCAATATTTTGTACTTGTTCTCTTAATTTTTCAATCAAACTTTTAACTTCAATAACACAAACTGAAATAGATTCATCATTAGATTTTGAAGAAATTGTATTAATTTCGCGATTCATTTCTTGAATTATAAAATCCAATTTACGTCCGATGCAATCTTTCATATCCATTGCCGATTTAAATTGAACTATATGTGAATCAAATCTCTTTAATTCTTCGTTAATGTCAGCTTTATCAGCCATCAAAGCAACTTCCAAGTACATTCTATCCTTATCAATTTTTTCTTCATCTAACAATTCAGATATTTTATTAAACAAATTTTCTCTGTATTCTTTTACACTATTTTCAGTTAAACTTGATATCTTAGATATTTGATCTTCTATTTTTGATAAATTAGTCGATAAATCTTCTCTCAAATTATCGCCTTCAATAGATCTCATTGAATAAATTTTATTCACAGCTTCATCTAAAACTTTTAGAATATTATCGTGCAAAAATTCATTGTCCAAATCTTTGTAAGTAAATGTCATTACATCATCATATTTTACTAAATCTCTTACACTAATATCCGATTTCATATCTAACTTTTGATTTAATGAATCAAGTTTTTCCTTGATTTTTTGAGCTAATTCATAGTTAATATCCACACTGTCAACTGATAGTTGATATTTTTTAATTTTGATATAAACATCAACTCTACCACGTTTTAACTTATTTTTGATTAATGATTTCATGTCTTCCAACATAAAATTCAAAAAACTCGGCATTGAAAAATTGAAATCCAAATACCTATTATTAACAGATTTGATTTCAATATCTATGCTGCAATCTTCTAATTCCAAACTTGAAGATCCAAATCCTGTCATAGACTTCATTTCTATCGCCTCCCTTGATATTGTTAGTGTATATTAATTTTTAAGAATTTACAATAATTTATTACAATTTTTAAACAATTTCTTTGATTTTATCAATATCGTAAGAACTCATGTCGACATTAACAGTGTTGAAATTATTGTAAAAAACCATTCCAGGTTTTGCTCCCTTAGCTTTTTTAACATTTTTCTTTTCAGTATAATCAACTTCAACGTATTTTTCTTTACTCATTGATGAAAAATACGCCGCTAAGAAACAAGCAATGCCGTAGTCTTCTTCAGTCAAGTTTTCGTTTCTCATTATGACGTGTGAACCTGGCATATCTTTTACGTGAGCAAAAATATCTTCTTTGTTAGCTTGTTTCAAAGTAAGATTATCATTTTGGTAATTATTTTTACCTACAAAAATATCAACGTTATTTTCTGTTACAAAATGTCTTGGCTTTGATGGTTTTACTTTTGCAGTTTTTTTCTTAGATTTTTTTATCAAACCTATTTTTACCATCTCATCCTTAATCTCTGATAGTTCCTGATATTCTGTCACTCTCTCCAGCGTTTCTAGAAGTTGTAGTAAATATTCGTTTTCTTGTTTTATAAGAGGGAGCTCTTGTGTAATCATTTTTTCTCTAGTTTTTAATTTGCTAAATTTTTTGTAATAATTTTGTGCATTTTCATTTCCAGATTTTATTGGATTCAATGGAATTTCAATTGGGTTCATATCATCATAGAAATTCTGTACATTTATTTTATCCACGCCTTTATGAATCAAATGCATATTTGAACTTATCAAATCAGCATAAACTTTGTAAATATCTCTTTTCTTAGCTTCTTGTAAATCTACAGTTAAATTGCTCAATTTATTTGAATTTCTTTGAATTTTATTTGAAACTATTTTCTTCAAGTGCGAAGATTTTTGTGTAATTGAATCATTCGAACTGTGTTTTTTATAATAATAATCCAACATTTCGTGAATATCATCAAAGTTTTTCTTTTGATATCCGTATTTTTCTAATTTAATTACATGAAAATCCTTTAATTTTTCATCTTCATCAATGACGATAGAATAATCATAATCACAATTTTTGATAGCTTCTCTAACGTCAATAAATGTTTGATTAAATCGAGATTTTTCATCTTCGGTCAAATCTTCGAGCCTTATATTAAAATCCAAATCTGCTCTCAGGCATATTTCTCTAGAAATAGTGGGAGAAAATCCAGTATAATTCATATAAAAAACTTTTTGTAGTTTAGTAGTCCCCTCCGCTATTTCTGTTGGAAGATCATCTGATTGCAGAATGTTTCTCTTGTCATCTTCCAAGCACGAATACTTGGTTTTTGGAAGTATTTGTCTGATGCTTTTAGTGTCGAAGCTAATTCTTTTGATTGCATCTACAATCATCTTACTTTCTTTTTCAATTAAAATTATATTGGAATGCTTGCCCATAAGTTCTACAACTAATGTGTAGTTCATGTCATAACCCATCTCATCTCTGCTATTGATGTCAATATTAACAACTCTGTCCATCGATTCTTGATAAATATCAGTTATAACTGCTCCTTGTAAGTATTTTCGCATCAGCATACAGAAATTATACGCCTCAATTGGATTTTTCTTATTGTCATTTGTAAAATGCATCCTCGGTAACGATGAGGATGCAGAAATAAGAAGTTTATAATTTTGTTTGTTATTATAGATAATTAAATCCAATTCGTTTTTATCCGGTTGATTAACCTTACTGATTTTACCGTTAGTTAATTTTTCTTTTATATCATCTACTATCGCTTTTGTTACAATTCCGTCAAAGCTCATTATTACTCCTTATCTTCTCATTGCTCTTTGCATATTTCTCAAATCATCACGTTTTTTCAGAGTTTCTCTCTTATCATACAGATTCTTACCCTTTGCAAGAGCTATCTCTACTTTTACAAGTCCATTTTTTTCATATACTCTTAAAGGTATCAAAGTATAACCTTGTTCTTTTGTTTTTCCTATTAATTTTCTGATTTCAGATTTATGCATTAAAAGTTTTCTTTTTCTTAAACTATCCACGTTAAAAATATTTCCTTGAGTATACGGACTTACATTCATCGAATAAACAAAAACTTCTGAATTTTCTATCATGCAATAACTTTCCTTAATGGAAACTTTTCCTTTTTTGATAGACTTTACTTCAGTTCCTTTTAGTTCAATTCCACATTCGTACACATATTCGATAAAATATTCGTGACGTGCTTTCTTATTGTTTGCTAATAATTTTATATCACTCATTATTTTCCTTTTCTAATTTACAAATTCAAAATCTATTTGACGTTTATCTTTGTCACTATTTATAACTTTAATTCTAACTTTTTGCCCAATATGGTATGATTTTTTAGTTCTTTCTCCATAAACTGTGTAGTTTTTATCGTCAAATACATAATAATCATCTATCATAGATTGAAATTGTACTAAACCTTCAATCGTGTTGTCAAGTTGTACAAAAATTCCAAATTTTGTTAGCGAACTAATAATTCCCTCAAATTCTTCATCTATGTGTTGTTGCATATATTCTGCAGATTTCATATCAATAGCTTCTCTCTCAGCTTCCTCAGCTCTTCTCTCAGTTGCTGAACATTGTTTTGCAATGTCTTTGATATATTTCATGAATTCTTTTTCGTTATTAGTATCTGGCTTATGATTTATAAAATTCTTCACAATTCTGTGTATAAATAAATCCGGATATCTTCTGATTGGAGAAGTGAAATGCGTATAGAACATCGATGCAAGTCCAAAATGAATGCTAGGATTTTGACTGTACTCAGCTTTTTGCATCGATCTTAATAAGAGCGAAGATAATAGAGGTTTTTCAGGCTTGCCATCTAGTTCATTTAAAATTCTTTGGTAATCCTTTGAATACAAATTCTTACCTTTCAAATGGTATCCAAAATTAGACAAAATTCTTTTAAAAGTATTCACCTTTTCTTCGTCAGGTTCTTCGTGAACTCTGTATAAAAATGGTCTATCCAAATATCCAAAATGACTTGCCACTGTTTCGTTTGTAATCAGCATGAACTCTTCAATCAATTTATTTCCAATTCTTCTCTCATCTTTTGTGACATCAACTACTTTAGAATTTTCATCTAAAATAATTTTAGTTTCTGGAAAATCGAAGTCAATGCTTCCTCTGTTTTTTCTTCTAACGCTTAGAATTTCATACAATTCTTTCATTAGTAATAAATTATGCGTGAGTTTTTCATCATCATAAGGATTTTCTATGTCTTCCAAAAAGTCTGACACATTTTTGTAGACTAATCTATAATCAGAGTTTATAACAGACTCATAAAATTTGTAGTCAAGAGTTTTACCCGTTGGTGAAATTTCCATTTTAATCGTTAAACAAAGCCTGTCTTCATTAGGGTTTAGTGAGCAAATTCCATTAGATAATTCTATAGGTAACATAGGAATTACTCTATCCAACATATACACACTTGTTCCTCTTCTAAAAGCTTCCTTATCAAGTGCAGTGTTCTTTTTTACATAATGGCTGACATCAGCTATGTGAACATATAATATAAAATTATCATCTTTTTTTGAAATACTAATAGCATCATCAAAATCTTTTGCATCAGACCCGTCAATTGTAACTGTAAATAAATCTCTAAAATCCATTCTAGATTTCTTTTCTGATTCATCGACCTGTTGCTCTATTTCCTTTGCTTGTTCTTTTACTTTCTTTGGAAATTCATACGGTAATTTAAAAGTCTTTGCTATAGAATAAATATCAATTCCAGGATCGTCCTTGCCTCCTAAGACTTCAACTATAACACCTTCTGGATTTTTGTGTTTTTTAGATGGATTTTTGATTAATTTAACTACGACTTTATCGTTGTTTTTCGCCCCATTCTTATTACCAGATTGGACAAAAACATCGAATCCGTATTTTTTATCATCTAATATTACAAATCCATAACCCTTTGCTTCATCAAAAGTTCCCACAAGTTTTTTTGTTTCTCTGGATAGAATTTGTAAAACTTTCCCTTCAGGACTTCTGTTTGGTTTTTTTTCTACTGTTATCGTAACTAAAACTTTATCTTTATGGATTGCACCATTTAAATCTTTTTTGGCTATAAATATATCATCAATGCTTTCATCATCGGGAATAAAATAGCAAAAATCACTTCCAGATCCTTGAATTGTACCTGGATATGCTTTTTGCTCTGTAATTGGAATTATATTAGAATTTTTATCAAGTAAAATTTTCTTATCTTTTTGTAGTTCATTAATAATCTTATGAAAAATTTTCTTATCTTTTTTTTCAATATTTAATCTTGAAGATAATTCATCAAAAGTTAGAGGAATATAATCATTAGAATTTACGATATTAAGTACCTTTTGCTTTATTTTCATTAAATACCTCCTAGTTGTTTCCTATCTATATTATACCCTAAATTGTAAGAAACTACCTAATTGATGTATTTAACGTTTATTTTACAATTTTCCCCTTATCAATAAAAATTAATCTATCAGATAAAATTTCTGCTTCGTGTCTATTATGGGTAACCATGATAATTGGAATATCCAATGATTTTTTGATTTCGATCAATTCTTCATAAAACTTATACTTAAATTTTTCATCAATTGAACTGAAAGGTTCATCCATTAATAGCAAGCGCGGCTTATTTGCTAACGCTCTTACTATTGAAACTTTTTGCTTTTCTCCACCTGATAAAGTATTTGGAAAATTTCCCAAAAGATATTCAATTCCTAGTTTTTCTATAAGTGAATTTGTATAATTTTTATCAGGATTCATAAAGAAAATATTGTTTTTAACACTCATATTTGGAAATAATGCGTAATCTTGAAAAACATATCCTATATTTCTTTCCTGTGGTTTCAAATTTATTTTATCTGAAAACAAAATATTATCATCAAGAATAATCTCTCCTTTATCCGGAGTTAATAGACCTGCGATTGAATTTAATATGGATGTTTTTCCGCTTCCGGACTCACCCATTATGCACAAAATTTGATTCTCCACGATAAATTCAGCATTAAGAACAAAATGATTTAATTTCTTTTCGATATTACACTTCAGCATTTCTATTCCTTCTCTTCTCTATCCATCTATTCAAGAAATATATCAACGAGAAGGAAAAAACCACTACAACTATCATTAGAGTATTCGCCATCGTTTTATCTCCTCGTTCAACAGCATAATACATTGCTAATGGTATTGTTTGAGTTTTGCTTGGAATATTTCCAGCAACCATCATAGTTGCTCCAAATTCTCCTAAACTTCTAGCAAAAGCAAGTACCAACCCACTGATTATCCCTGTATAAGCTAACGGAATTGCTATTCTGAAAAATATTTTCCATTCACTAGCACCCATTGTTCTTGCTGCATTCAAAATTTTCTTATCAATACTTTGAAATGAAGCTTTGCAGTTTTGATACATGAGTGGAAACGAAACTATTACAGATGCTATGACACATGCCTTCCATGTAAAAATAACGCTCCATCCAAAATTATCGTAAAAAATTTTACCAATTAATCCGTTATTTCCTATTACAATTAAAAGTATGTATCCCAAAATTGATGGTGGTAAAACTAGAGGCAATGTGATAATTGCCTCCAAAACACTACCGTTTTTCCTGTTAAATTTTACCATCATCCATGCAATAAATATAGATAAAATAGAGGTTATAATGGTTGAGATTATGGATACCTTTAATGAAATTATAATAGGCATCATAATATCATTATTCATTACTAGATTCAAAACCTGCTTCCTTGAAATATTTTGTTGATAATTCATTTTGCAAAAATTCGTATAATTTATTTTGCATGTCAGTATTCTTCGAATAAGTTGTCTTAGTAATTGGATAAATTATAGACTTGTGTGAGCTTCCATCAACATTTAAAGCTACTTCCACCTTTTCATCAGTTACAGCATCTGAAGAATATACAAAACCTACATCAGCTTCTTTGCTATCGACATATCTTAAAGTATCTTTTACGTTTTTACCGTATACAAATTTGTCTGTAAGCTTATCTAATAAGTTATAATGAGTCAAACTTTGTTTTGTATATTGTCCAACTGGAACTGTTTCTAATTCAGCAACAGCTATCTTACCTTTAATATTTTCTAAATCTTCAATTTTAGAAATTTTAATGTCTGTTTCTTTGTTTTTCACTATTACTAGTTTATTCTTTAATAAACTTTTTGATTCTTTCACTAAATCTTTTTCTTCAAGAGCTTTTACTTGCTTTTGTCCTGCTGAAACAAAAACATCACATGGCGCTTTTTGTTCGATTTGTTTTTGTAATTTTCCAGAACTTGCTAAGTTAACATCAACTTTTACATTGTTTTCTTTTTCAAATTCAGGAATAATTTTTGCTAACGATTCTTCTAATGATGCAGCTGCAAATAAGCTTATGTTTTCAATATCCGTTTTTTCTTCAGTTTTCTTTAATTCTTTTTGTCCAGAATTTTGTTTTTCATTTTTTGCGCAACTAGCCAAAATTAAACACCCCACTAACATGAATAATAAGTACTTTTTTTTCATTTCATTATCCTCCTTAAAATATAACGATATGTATTAAAAAAGCCTAGTCAAAGGCTTTTTTTTCTTAATTAGAAATTTACTGATGCAATGTATTTGAAATTGTCTTTATCACTTAATTCTTCTTTTACAATCCAATTTGCATCTATATTATTATAATTAGCTAATTCTGTATAATAGTACATTACAATTCCTGCATCTATTAAATTTTCTATTCCTTTGTAATCTTTAATATACAAATCAAAATCGTCATCATTTAATACAAATCTCCATGGTTGTTCGTTTTTAGTTGAAGGAGCAAATCTCAAATAACTAAATAACTCATCCAAGCCATAATTTTGTAATTTATCTATATCGATTGGAGTAGACAATGATTTGTCGCAAACAAATTCTTCAACACCAATTCTTGAGCTAAATTTCTTCTTACCAAATCCAAATTCGTTTGGAGCATATCCCATAGCAAGTAAGAAATCTACATTAAAATTATCTCCAAAAGCTGATTTTTTGGATTCTTCTGAAGCGTTGGATATAGTCACCCAGCAACTTCCTACATTTAGTGCATCTAATTTAGTGATTAAATTTTCAAAATAAAATGCACCAAATATCATTGATAACTCATTATTCTTGTCAGCTTCCATTGCAATATAATGGTTAGCTTTTATCATAGTACCATCGTACCCACCCTCTCCATCAAGAGCATTGTAAACCACAGAACCATCTTTGTATAATTTAAAATTAACATCGTATTTCTTTGCTAAATTGTTTATATCAAAAATAATAGATTCAACTTTTTTTAAATCTGAATCACTAAGATTTTTTGATTTAAAATCTCTTACTGATTTTCTATTTTCTAAAAATTCATTCATTGACATTTTAATTACCCCTTATAATAAATCTTATAATTAAATAATACTACAAATTGCGAATAATCACAAACATTTTGATATAATAATTAATGGTGATAATATGAAATTTACTGAAAATCAGCAAAAAGCAATATCTCATTTTAAATCTCCTGCATTAGTATTAGCGGTTCCTGGGGCCGGTAAAACCACCGTACTTCTTAATAGAATTAAATACTTGGAACAAGTTCACAATATTGATCCAAAAAGTATTTTATCCATAACATTTAGCAAATCTCAAGCAGTAGATATGAAAGAAAGATTTTCTGAAAAATTTCCAGAAACAGATTCCGCGTATTTTTCAACGATTCATTCTTTTTGCTATTATATTATAAAACTACATTATAAAATGAATAATAGAATATTTAAAATTCTTGAATCTAATAATGATATCAATAAATATCTTGTTATTAGAAATATAATTAGAAAAGTCAATAAAACAAACTCTAAAGATGAAGACGTTGAAAAATTTTTGCAATATTATGGATACTGTAAAAATATGATGATATTCAAGGATTTTCCAAAATTCGATATTCAAAATTTTGAACAAATATACCTTGAATATGAAAACTTCAAGAAAAAGAATTTTTATATTGATTTTGATGATATGCTTACTAAATCATTTGAAATCCTCAACGAAGATGATTATATATTAAAAAGAATTAAACGTAAGTACAAATTTTTTCAAGTAGATGAAGGACAAGATACTTCCAAAATCCAATTTGAATTAATCAAAAAAATCGCCTACCCTGAAAATAATTTGTTTATTGTAGCAGACGACGACCAGTCGATTTATTCTTTTAGGGGAGCAGATCCTAGCTATTTATTAGATTTTAATAAAATTTTCCCAGATGCTAGTATTTATTATATTGATCAGAATTTCAGATGTAGCGACAAAATAGTTAATGCTAGTAACTTGTTTATCAAGCAAAATAAAAATCGATACAATAAGGATGTTACTTCCACAAAATCATCAGACAAGAAAATAATTATAAAATTTACTCAAAACTTTTTGTCGATGTTTTCTTATCTAAAAAACAATATAAATCCTGAAAAAAAGACGGCAATTTTATACAGAAAAAATATTTCCTCTATTGCCTTGAGTAAGTATTTACACGATCAAGATATTGATTTCCACTCTAGATATCAAAAAGATGATTTTTACAATCATTTTGTGCTCAATGATATTTTAAAAATGATTGCATTTTCTGAAAATAAAACGTCTGTTGGACTTTTTAGGGATATTTATTACAAATTAAACAGCTATATTAAAAAAACTTCTATAAATCAACTGGAAACCTATGATGAATCAATGCCTATTTTAGATCGTCTTTTGGATGATTCAACTCTAAGTAGATTTTATGTAGACAGATTTATGGACTTAAAATCATTTTTTTCAGGAATAAAAAGAGCAAAAGGTTCCAAAAAAATTGATATTATTATGAATGATATTGATTACAAAACATATATTGAAGACAGTGTTCTACTCCAAAATCAAAAGATATCATTGGATCTTTTGATAGAAATCTATAAATATTTGTTTAAAGATTGTGAGTGCTACGAAGATTTTATTAATGAAATTGAAAATTTGAAAACAATCCAAAAAGATTCGATAAAACATACTAGCAATCTTAATTTATTAACTGTACATTCTGCAAAAGGTTTGGAATTTGATGAAGTATTCATTATAGATTTGATAGATGGTGAGTTTCCTACAAATATCGACTCCAACAACAAGAATTACGAAAATATATTTGAAGAAGAAAGAAGAATGTTTTATGTAGCTATGACTAGGGCTAAGGATAAATTAACACTGTTATCTCCCAAAACTAGAAATTCCGTTGAAGTTGATTCGTCTCAATTTTTAAAAGATATCATAGAAATTGAAAATAATTTAAAAAACTAGCTGTAATTTTACAGCTAGTTTTGCTATTTATAAGTTACCTACTAGGTCAATTCCTGGTTTTAAAGTGTCTTGACCAGGTGCCCAGTTTGCTGGACAAACTTGATCACCATATTTGTCTACATATTGTGCAGCTTGCAATTTTCTTAATAATTCGTGTGCGTTTCTACCAATTCCATCAGCAGATACTTCGTATAATACAACATCTAAATCAGGATTGATCAAGAAAGCTCCTCTTTGACTTTGACCGTCAGCTTCTTTTAAAACTCCAAATTGTTTTGATAAAACAAATGCTCTATCTGATAACATTGGATATTCGATTTTTTTAATCTTTTCAGATTTATCATGCCATGCTTTGTGAACAAATTCTGAATCTGTAGAGATAGAATATATTTCACAGTTTAATTCTTTAAATTCTGAGTATAGGTTTTGTAAGTCTTCTAATTCAGTAGGACATACAAATGTAAAATCTCCTGGATAGAAGAACAATAATGACCAGTGACCTTTTAAATCTTCACTAGAAACTTCTGTAAGTTCTTCATTGTGATAAGCAGGAACTTTAAATTCTTCAACGTGTTTTTTAATTAATGACATAAATAATCATCCTTTCCTATTTAATTTACAATTTAATTATACCATATTTTGTAATGATTACAAGTTGTATTGATATTATTTCTTATATTTTATAATTTTAAAAAAAGAGGCTCAAAAGCCTCTAATTTTGTTATTTATTTGAATCAAAAGAATCTGCGATGGATTTTATGATTGAAGAGAAAAAGTTGATTATTTTGTCAATAATACCTGCATCCTCTGCCTTTTTATAAATATCCTTAGCTCCTTCTATTACTTTATCAGAAATATTAGACAATTCATCTTTAATATCTTTTGAATCAATAGATTTCACATTAGAATATTTTTCGAAAAAATTAACCAATTCTTGTTTTTGATCTTCTGTAATTACATTTTCAAGATTATTCTCTTTGATTGCGTCGTTGACAATCTTTTTAATTTCTTCAAGAGTTGGCGCTTGACCATTATTGTTGATATTTATGTTAGCAATATTATCTTTTATTACAACAATGACATCATTTAATTTGTCTCTATTAAAGTCACTTTTATCTTTGTTTTCTTTATTAATATCACTGACAACTTCTAGTTCTTTTTGGGCAACTTTTATTCTGTCACTGTCAAGCTTTTCACCATTTGACTCAAAAGCTTTGAATACACCAGTGAGAGCAGATTCTCCCGTTACTGGTCTCACTGCAGCAACCATTATTGTGCAGTCTTTTACACCTGCTGTAATTGCAGCATTTTCATATTGTTTTTCGGTAATTAATGTAATGTTTTTTGGTGTTGTAATATTGACTTTTATACCTTTGTTCTTGTTTTCTTTTTTCACTAAAACGCTTGAAATCATACTACCTGGATTTGAATCATCTCCTCCAATGTATTTCAATAAATCATTATAAGTAACCATAACAGACTTTATATTGTCATCATTTTCAATATTCAAAAGTCCTTTTGTTTTTCTGATTTGAGATTTATCTAAGCTTTCACCATACACAAAAGTTGGCTTGCCCCATCTCTCATCAACAACCTTCGTGTCTATCTCTCCGGCAAAACTTATAGTTGATGATAATGAAATCAAAATAGCTAATAAAAAAACTGTAATTTTTTTCATAGATTGTTATCCTCCGTTCACATTGATTATAGCACAAAATCAAGCGTTCAAAGTCTACAAAATTATTAAGAAAAACTAAACATAATAAGCCAAATCTCAAAGACTAATAAATAAATTTCAAATTTTTACAAAAATTCCTTTACATTGTTTTTACTTTATGCTATACTTATAAAGTCAGCCGGAGTGATGGAATTGGCAGACGTACTGGACTCAAAATCCAGCGGTGGCAACACCGTGCGGGTTCAAGTCCCGCCTCCGGCACCATATACAAGATAGCTTTCAAAGCTATCTTTTTTTCTTGCAAATTTTAAAACCCAAGTAAAAATTTTTACCTGGGTTATTTTCGTTTTGTTATTAAATAATAGCTAAAATTTCTTAGAGAAATCAAAACATAAAAAATAAAATCAAACCGATAAAAATTGTTACGTTTCTTGTTACGTTTTATCATTAAATGTGTAATCAATTAAATTAAATACACAAACAAAAAAGACTCAATTCCAATGATTTAATCATTTGAATTGAGTCGATATAATTTGGTGCAGGAAAGAGGACTTGAACCCCCACGTCAAAGACACTAGATCCTAAGTCTAGCGCGTCTGCCAATTCCGCCATTCCTGCTTGTGGGGTGGATGAAGAGATTCGAACTCTCGATCTTCAGTGCCACAAACTGACGCCCTAACCAACTAGGCTACATCCACCATAGCCTCAATTGACTACTTTATAAGTGTACCATAATAAAATATGTTTGTCAAGCATTTGTAAAATTTATTTCAAGTGAACTTGACTTTATTATTATAGCATCGTGTTTTTAATTTTGCAAGTATTATTTTGAAGATTTTGAAAAACCTTCGTCTTGCGCTTCTTTTTCTGTTACGAAATATTTCTCACCTTTTTTGAAATTGATTTTTACATCTTTGTAACTCTTCTGATTAGGCATGTGATATATTTTCAATCCTTTAGTGTTGATATTTCCTTTTATCATTCCCCTACCTTTAGAATCGGTGTATTTTAAATATAAACTTGGATCATTTACATAGAAATCTTTCCAGAATCCTTTTTTGTTATCTTTTGCATATTGTTCGGCCTTTTTTAATCGTTCAGAATATTTTTGATTGGTTGTCTTAGTGTATAATTTTGCCATTCCTTCTTTTAGTAATTTTTCATTAATAAATTCATCATCTAAGAACACATAACCTAGTTTTCTTTCATATACATCCTCTTTTTCATCGTCAAATTCTAACCTAACTTTTTTATTTTCTAGCAAATTTTTAGTGTATTCACTTGCAATTTTGCCTTCTTTGACATTTCGACTTTTATCTTCCGCTACACTTTCTGGTGTATCAATTCCTATAAGTCTTACTCTCGTTTTTTGTCCATCTATATTTAATATTACAGTATCTCCATCTACAACTCTGACTACTTCATACAAATTATTTTGATTTTCTGTTTTAATAATTGTGTCACAGCTTGTTAAGGATATTAGTATTAATAATCCTACTAAAAATTTCTTCATGTTTTTCTCTCACTTTTTATTATTTATAGCTTGATAAAATCTTTTCAGCTATTAGTATCATATGATTGTTAACTTTTTCTCCCCAATTCTTATCACTAGCATAATTTTTGTTCATAGCGTAAGAATTGTACCCTTTAAAATACTTCCCATTGTCGCTAAGATACAATATTTTTATTTTTTTGCCTATATCTTGAATTCCTTCATCAAGTGAATCATATTGACTTGCTCCGTTATATGGATTTGAGTCAATAGCATTGAATCCAAACAAATTATTCTTGTCCTTTGCTATTCTGCTTTGTCCAAAATCAGATTCATGATTTGCTATAGCTAGTAAATACAAGGCGTTCACACCGTATTTCTTTTCTACTTTAATAAATGAATGCGCATTGCCTTTTAAATCAGTGCCTTCCAATGCAACCTCTAACATTCGTTCAGATATTTGAGATTTGTGAGTTGGATAAAACATATTATCTTCTGTAATTTTTAAAGCGCCTACTCTTTTAAATTCAGCCAAATCTTTTTCTATTTTGTTTAGCGTTTTCAACTCATTGTCTTCCAATTCACTTTTTTGATAAGTGATTTTGTTAGAAAAAGAAAAATAATTTTCAGAATAATTAATTATTAAACAGGCACAAAATACCAACATAAGAAAGAATATCCCAACTCTTTTTTTTATTAGTTTCTTGTTTTTCATTCTGCCTCCTAGAATATGACTAGTATTTTATCATAATTTTTGCTAATTTCCTATTGATTTTCATTATTATAATAATCTTGAATTATTGCACTCTAAAGCTTATAATAAATGTATATGCTGTTGTGGCTCAGTTGGTAGAGCAATTGATTCGTAATCAATAGGTCGGAGGTTCGATCCCTCTCAACAGCACCAATCGAAAAAAACAATACTTATCTGGAGGTAAGAATGTCTATAAAAATAATCACAGATTCTGCTTGTCAAATAACAGATTCTAATAAAAATGAAAATTTAATAATACTGAATATGCCAGTTATTAGTTCTGATAAAGAATACATAGAAGGTCAAACAATTAATTCTTCAGATATGTTTTCTAGAATGAAAAATGGAGAAGTTTTTAAAACAAGTCAAGTGCCATACAAAGCTTATTACGAAAATTTTAAAAGAGAATTAGAACAAGGAAATGATGTAGTATGTATTACATTGTCTAGTGGATTAACAAGCACATTTCAAACTGCTACAATGGCAATGAATGCACTAGTAGAAGAAAATAAAGACTATAAGATAATGGTTAAGGATTCTGTGAGTGCTTGCTCTGGAGAAACTTCTGTCATTAACAAAGTACTCAAGCTTGTAGAATTAAATTATTCATTTGAAGAATTAAACGAAAAATTGGATGAAATTATCTGCGCACAAGAGCATATTTTTACTGTTACTAACTTAGAGTATTTGTACAGAGGTGGAAGATTATCTAAGACTCAAAAGGTAATGGGAGCATTATTGAACATAAGACCAATTATGAGTGTGGATAAAAATGATGGTAGCTTATATGTTGTAGAAAAAGCGCGCGGCGAAAAACAAACTTTTATTAAAATGAAGAATTTAATGATTGAAAAATGTAACAACAATGTGAATTTAAATCAAACACTTTATGTTTGTTACGGAGAAGATGAAGATGAAGCAGATCTTCTTATTGAAAAAATTAAAGAAGATTTTGATTTCAAGAAAATTGTTAAATGTCCTTTAGGGTGTGTAATAGGCGCTCACACTGGACCAAATCTACTAAGTATTTATTTTAGTAACAAAGATTTGGGAGACGAATTATCAGAAGTTTAAAAAAATACCTTCTAAGTTATAACTTAGAAGGTATTTTTGTGTAATCTAGTTTTGTTTTTTTTATAGCTGTGATAAAGTCCTGTTTCAAATTTCCAATTACATTGATATTTTCGTTAGTTTGAGGATGAACAAATTGAAGGTTGTATGCATGTAGAACTTGACTGTCGAAAAGTATTTTTTCTTTTTTCAATCCATATAATTTGTCACCTAAAATCGGATGATGAATATAATTCATGTGAACTCGAATTTGATGAGTTCTGCCCGTTTTGATTTGAACTTTTACAAGGGAATAATCGTCATTATAATCAAGTCTTTCATAATTAGAAATAGATAATTTTCCTTCGTCGGAAATCATCATCTTCTTTCTATCTTTTGGATTTCTAGTCATATATTCTTCAATTGTTCCAAATTCATCGATTTTTCCATGAACAATACACAAATATGTTTTTGTAATTTCGTGATTTTTGATAATCTCTTTTAATTTTGAATGTGTATCGTTGTCTTTTGCAATTATTATTAGTCCTGTAGTATCTTTGTCTAATCTGTGAACTATTCCCCTTCTATAATCTCCATCAACATCACTCAAATTTTCAAAATTATACATCAAATAATTCACCAATGTATCAGAATATATAGTCTCTGTTGGGTGAACTATTACATTTTTGTCTTTATTTATAATCGCAAGATAATCGTCTTCATATACGACATCCAAATCGTATTTTTGTGGTTTTATAGTTTTGTCTGGCTTTTCATACTCCAATTTAATTTTATCGTTCAGATTTAACTTGTAGTTTTTTTTCTGAAATTTTTCATTTACCAGTACTTTTTTGTCATCGATAAGTTTTTGAATTTCACTTCTGGATAATTCAACTTCATTAGCCAAAAAAACATCCAATCTTGAGTTTTGATTAGAATCATCTATTAAAAATTCGTACATCATATATTTTCTATCTTCCAATCAATAGGTTCAAGCCCGTTATCCTTCAAATAATCGTTAGTTTTAATAAAATGATTGCAACCGAAAAATCCCCTATTTGCAGAAAAAGGAGAAGGATGTGGTGATTCTAATATAAGAGCATTTTTGCTTTTAATTAAATCTTTTTTCATTCTAGCGTTGTTTCCCCACAATATGAAAACTATAGGTCTATTAGAATTTCCTAATAATTCTATAATTTTATCCGTTAAAATTTGCCAACCAATTTTAGAATGAGAATTTGGTTTGTTTTCGATTACTGTAAGTGAAGTATTTAATAACAAAACCCCTTGTTTTGCCCATTTCATCAGATATCCATTATTGGGAATTGGATAACCAAATTCATTTTGCAATTCCTTGTAAATATTGATCAATGAAGGAGGTGTTTTAACATTTGGTTTAACAGAAAAACTAAGTCCATGAGCTTGATTAGGATTGTGATATGGATCTTGACCTAAAATCACAACCTTACAATCTTCAAATGGAACTAATTTCAACGCTTCAAAAATATAATTCATATCAGGATATACCCTGTAATTTTGATAATCGTGTATCAAAACTTCTCTTATTTTTTTATAATAATCCTTGTTCCATTCATCTTTTAATAAATCATCCCAACTATTTCCAATACTAACACTCATTATTTCTGTCCTTTTAAACTAAATATCACAAGTAAAATACAAGATACTACAACAGCTATATCTGCAACATTGAATACTGGAAAATCGTAATTAAAAGGTAATCGTACAGAAATAAAATCGATGACATAACCTCTGAAAATTCTGTCGATAAGATTTCCCAATGCACCTCCAAGTAATAGTCCGTATATTATTTTTTCAAAACTAACCAAGCTTTTGTAATTCTTAAAAATATACACGATTACAAATCCAATTATTAGTAATGTAATTATCATTAAAATAATTTTCTTATTTTCTAGAATTCCAAAAGCCGCTCCTCTATTCTCAAGGTAAGTAAGCTTCAAAAATTTATCAAAAATGATAATATCTCCTTCTTTTAGAGAAATTGCCATATATTTCGTTAAATGATCCAAGCCAATTACCAAAATCATCATTAAAATTGTAACCATTTTTACTCCTAAATGTATTTAATATATTTTATTCTCAATTTGTCTTTTTTTTGTGCTTCCCAAATATTCTAAAAGCCTGTATCTACCATATCCCCTTATTGATACAAGAGAGTTTTCTTCAACTGATTTGCTTGTATTGGATATTACTTCATAATTAAGCTTGATTTTCTTGTTTTTTATCATAATCTGAGCATCTTTCCTAGAAATATTTGCCATCTCAGAAACCAAGCAATCCAATCTCTCTGAGTTAATAATTCCAGTAAAAGATTTAACCTTTTCTTCATCTTTTTTTATATTCTCTTCAATAATCGATGTCGAAATATTAAACTTTTTTATCTTGGCCAAATTCAAATTCAAAAAATCAATCATCGTATTTGTAGCACACAGATAAAATCTTTTATTATGAATAAAAATATCTCCGATTTTTTCACGATTAATTCCTAAATTCAATACAGCTCCTAAAATATCTCTGTGAGTAATTTCCTGATCCGTTTGTATTTCTAAAAGACCAATATAATCGAACATATTAATGTATTCTTCTGCGTAGCAAAACCTATCCCACATTATAATAATGCTATTTTCACAGTTTATTGGACAATTTGTAACCATATACCCTACATCGGTCTCTGTATTCAAAATTGAAGTAGCATACTCTATTTCCTTTGGATTCATAAAATCAGTTGCATAAATAGTTTTGGTCCTTTTAACTGAAATAAGACTATCAATAAATCTATCGATAGTCTTTTTAATTTCTATATCTTGAATGTAATTTAATTCATAACTCATTTTAAACCAATCCTATTATAACCGATCCAATAATTTGAAGAAATATCAATGTTATTAATGGTGACCAATCTATAATGCCTCTATCAAGTCCAAACATATTTAAAAGTTTTTTTGCAGGATACATTATATAATCAGTAATCAAATAAATCGAATCAACTAAGGCATTGTCTCTTGATATGTGAACAAAAGACAATATAACTCTAATAAATATCGACCATTCTATTAGCTTTAAAATGGTTAAGAAAAAATTAACGATACTAAATCCATTTATCATAATTGGAAAAATCCATTATTTTTTGTAATTTGATCCTTAATCTTGCCGTCAATTTCTACCCCTTTTGGAACTAAAACAAAAATATCTTTAGTTACTTTTTGCATTTTACCATCAAGTGAATAAATAGCTCCACTAACAAAGTCAAATATTCTTTGCTTTACATCCTTTTCAAGCATTTCAATATTTAATACAGCAACTTCGTTTTTTAATATAACATCAATAACCTTTGGTGCATCATCAAAACTAATTGGTTCGTGAATATTAATCTTAACTCTGTTTAAAGGTTTTGATTCCACAGGTTTAGTTGTAGAATTATTCATGCTTACTATATTGTTTTTTGTTTCGTAATTTTGTTTTGGTTCATAATCATTTGATTCAGCTTCAACATGATCTGAGTCATCATAGTAGTATTCATCATCGTA
The DNA here is from genome assembly GCF_052932265.1 of Finegoldia sp. P2-F-LR. Taxonomy (NCBI): domain Bacteria; kingdom Bacillati; phylum Bacillota; class Tissierellia; order Tissierellales; family Peptoniphilaceae; genus Finegoldia; species Finegoldia sp. P2-F-LR. The sequence goes on from NZ_JBRFJF010000012.1 coordinate 43,090, forward strand.
ATATTCGTCGTAATCGTCTTCTACCCCTACTAATTTTTTAAATGAATTCATAAATGACATAACGTCCTCCTAATTGTAATTTCTTTTGCCAAAAATAAAGCTTCCAACTCTTACCATATTGGATCCTTCTTCAAGCGCTACTTTGTAGTCGTGGCTCATTCCCATTGATAAGTATTTCATTTCTATATTTTTGTATTCTGTATTTTTTATTTTATCATAAATTTCTCTCATTTTCTTGAAAACCCATCTAATTTCTTCAGGATCTTCTGCAAATGGAGCAATGCTCATCAATCCTTTTACTTTGACGAACTCTCTTCTTTCTATTTCTTCAATAAAAGAATCCAAATCATCAAGATATAAACCAGATTTTTGCTCTTCTTCTGCAACGTTTAATTGAATCAAGCAATCTTGCGGTTTATTAATTGCACGAGCTCTTTTTTCTATTTCTTTTAAAACACTCATTCTATCTAATGAATGAATCAAACAAGCTTTTCCTACAACATCTTTAACTTTATTAGATTGCAAATGACCAATCATATGATAATTAACACAATCTTTTAATTCATCATATTTCCAGCTCATTTCTTGGGGCTTGTTTTCGCCAATATCAGTTACTCCACAATCAATAGCTTCCCTAATCCTGTCGATGTCCACAGTTTTTGTAACCGCAATAAGTTGTGGTGTTTCTCCATGAGATGCAAATTTTTTCAAATTTTCATTAACTTCATTTAGATTGTCTTTTATACTCATTATTTTAAAAGTTCCCCCTCTTTGACAAACCTTGGATTTTTTACAATATAATCGTATAGCTCCAAAGTGTTTACTTTTCTGTTATTAACATCAATCTGTCCATCAATACCCGTTGAAACATAAGCAAATTTACCATCAGTTTTTAAAACTTTTACAGCTACAAATTTTATAATTCCTGTCTCTTTTTTGATGTAAACGCCTTGTGTAGAATCTTTTGTAATAATTGACTTGTTAGGTATTTTGAATACTTTTGTTTTTTTATCAATCATAGTTATAGGCACAAATCTTTTATTCATTAAATAATTAATACCATCATTCATATCGCATACTATAGTTATGATATCTCCATTTACTTTTATGTCTTTTATATGCGCTGAATATTCGTTTTTGTCAACATGGATTTCTATTTCGTCGTTATTTTTTAAATTTCTATTTAACTTAGAACTTTCCACATCAAAGGCCAAAGACAAATTCATACTATCAACTACTGATAAGCCTTTAGAAGTATAACTTTCATCTATATCTCTTAGATAAAAATCACTACCCATAATACTTGAAGAATTATATCCTACGAAGTTTTCATAATTATCAATATCGTTTTTTAACACTCCACTAACTGTTGTCTTTACAGTAGATGATTTTGAATTTAAAACTTGTTTCAATATTTCCAATTCTTTTTTAGAATGAAAATACTCTTCTTCTGTTATATTCTTTTTCTTATCATATTCAGACAGAAACTTATCATCAAAGTTTCTATTTCTTATAGAATTTGATAGTGTTTTAATATCTGTATCTTTAATCTCAAATTTACTTGTAGTCTTATCGGCGTGATTTATTTCCAAATCGTTCAATTTGTCATCTATATATTTTGTACTCATTTGTAGGTTGATATCTTTAGGTACGTTTATTACATTAGATCCCACAGGATATTTGACATTTTCAGCCACTTTCGTATCCACATCATTTAAATAAATGTACTCATCTTTGAGAACAAGAGCATTTACATTTATTTCGTTTTTTATTTTGGAAATATCGTTCACAAGATATAAGTTTCGTTTGAATAAAAAACCTAATAAATTGTGAACAATAAATACTAATAGTAAAAAAGAAATAATTATTATAAAAAATTCTTTTTTGTTAAGTTTTTTCGTTTTCATAATCTGATTATATCATAGTATAAATTACATTCCAAAATTAATTATCACTCTTTTTTCTCATCATAGAATTCGGTTGAAGTTTTTGATCAATCTTTATTTTAAAAATTTGTTGAGCCTTATTTGCCACTTCAATTTCATTCATTTTTTCATCATACATTTTTTCGATCTTCGTGGTAATAAATCCATCTTCTGGTCCAAAAATTTCTACTTCGTCCCCTTTGAAAACTCTATTTCTTTGTTCAAAAGTAGCAATATTATTTTCTTCATCATAATCCAATAATAATCCGACAAAATCATATTTTCTAATGTAGGAGGATGATTCGTACAATTGGTCGTTTTCATCAGGTTTTTTTTCAAAAAATCCTGTAGTAAAATCTCTATAAGATACTTTTTTAATCTCTTCTAAAAGTCGCTTCGCTGTTTGTTCGTCAAATTCATTATTGTAATACTTGTCAATAGCAATTCTATAGCTTCTAACTACCGTAGCTACATAGTATTGACTCTTTACTCTACCTTCTATTTTCAAACTATCAATTCCTGCCTCGATTAATTTATCTAAATGCTCAATCATGCACAAATCTTTTGAATTGAAAATAAAAGTTCCGTTCTCATCTTCTTCAATCGGAAAATATTCTCCAGGTCTTTTTTCTTCAACAAGTCTGTACTTCCATCTACATGCTTGTGCGCAGTCTCCTCTGTTTGCATCTCTTCCTGTCATGTAGTTACTCAATAAACATCTTCCCGAATAAGACATACACATCGCTCCGTGTACAAAACATTCTAATTCAGAATCAGGGATATTTTTCTTGATGTCTTGAATTTCTTTTAAAGATAATTCACGAGCCAAAACAATTCGTTTGATTCCTTGATCCATCCAATATTTTACTGTTCTAAAATTTGTCACAGATGCTTGTGTCGACATGTGAACTTCAATATCTTGATTAATACTTCTAATAATAGAATAAATTCCTGGATCAGAAACAATAAGAGCATCTACATTAATATCGATCAAGCTTTGAATGTAGTCTTCAATTCCTTCCAAATCGTCATTGTGGGCTAATATATTCATGGTTATATATATTTTCTTGTCTCTACTATGAGCGTATTCTACTGCTTCTTTCATATCATCTAATGTGAAATTTTTAGATGCAGTTCTCAAACCATAGTCAGGACCTGCCATATACACTGCATCTGCGCCATAATCTATGGCTGTTTTTAATTTATCTAAATCACCTGCCGGTGCTAATAACTCAACTTTTTTCATTTAATCTCCTCAAAAATAGTCGGAAATCATAGACTTCCGACTATCGCTATTTTAATTTAGTTATGCTCATTCCATCATCTATTGGAATTATAGTTGTATCGTATTTTGAACTATCAGAAATAATTTCTAAAAATTCTCTTAATCTCTTAACAATTGTTATCTTTCTATGTCTATGTTCATAGAATTCTTTTTCGCATACCATTCCTCTAAACAAAACATTGTCACATACAATAACTGAATTTTTGTTAGATAATCGTACAGCTTCTTCAAAATATTTTATATATTGTCCTTTAGCAGCATCGATAAATATCAAATCAAATTTTGTATCCATATTTTTCATTACTTCATATCCGTCTCCAAATATTAATTCGATATCGTCATAGCCATACTTTTTGAAGTTTTCTCTGGCAAAATTTGCATTTTTTTCGTAATTTTCGACTGTAGTAATCTTTGCATCAGGACATGTTTTTTTCATAATAATCGAGCTGTAACCAATAGCTGTGCCTATTTCTAGAATAGTTTTTGGTTGTTCCATCAGCAAAATCATCTTTAATAATTGTCTAACTTCTGGTTCAACTATCGGTATATGATTATTCTTAGCAAATTCTTCTAGTTCTAAAATAGTTTCATCGTTACTTTTTGATAATTGTCTTAAATAATCTTGTAGTTGTTCATTTACAATACTATTCATCTTCTAATTTTATGCCACCTTCTAATGCATCGTAGACATCTTTCAAAATCATAGAAAATCTTGCATCTGCTTGTAAATAAGCTGCTATATCATGATTTGTCATGATAATATTTTGTAAGCTTTGAAGTTTTTGTACATCTTCAGGATCTTCTTTTCCTGTTTGTTGAATTTTTAATTGATATTCAAATAAATGCTTTTTAAAATCATCTATCATATTTTTGTTAGTTTCATTCTTCTTATAAACTTCTTTGTGAAGTTTTTTGAGCTCTTGAAATTCTTGAGAATTGTTCAACAATTGTGCTAATTCTTCAGCTTTTTTCTTATATTCCATATTATACCTCCATTATTACTGGCAATATCATTGGATTTCTCTTAATTTCTTGATACAAGAATTTCTTTAGTGTTTCTCTTATATTGTGTTTAAGAGTAGACCAGTCATATATATTTTTTGTATAACATTCATCTAGGACTTTTTGGACAACAGATTTGCAATCTTCCATTAAATCATTATTTTCTTTAACATATACAAATCCTCTCGAAATGATGTCAGGACCAGCTATAACTTCTTTATTTCTAGCATCTAAGGTAATTACTACAACTATTAGTCCATCTTCTGATAAATGTCTTCTATCTCGTAATACAACATTTCCTACATCGCCTACTCCAAGTCCATCTACTAAAATATTACTTGCAAATTTAGTGTCGACAAGATTAATGCTTTTTCTTGTAAATTCAATTGTATTACCATTGTCTGCAATCACAATATCTTTTTCTTTCATTCCCATATCAAGCGCTAAATTCGCGTGACATTTCAAATGTCTCATTTCACCATGAAGTGGAACAAAAAATTTAGGTCTAACTAATGAATGCATCAACTTTAATTCTTCTTGACAAGCGTGTCCACTTACGTGCACATCAGCCAATGAAGAATAAATAACTTTAACTCCCATTTCCATCAATTTATTGATAACTGAACTAACTTGATTATCATTTCCTGGAATTGGTGTAGCAGACAAAATAACTGTATCAGTAGGATCTAAATGAACTTTTCTGTGTGTACCATTAGCCATTCTCGTCATTGCACTCATAGGCTCCCCTTGAGAACCAGTTGTTAGAAGAACTATTTCGTTTGGACGGTACCTATTGATATCATTTATATCAATAATAGTTTTTTCATTAACTTTAATGTATCCCAACTCACGAGCTACATTAACAGTGTTAATCATTGATCTGCCCGAAAGAGCGACTTTCTTATTGAAATGTTCAGCTGCTGAAATAACTTGTTGAATTCTGTGAACATTAGACGCAAAAGTAGCTACAATTATTCTAGCAGGTGCATCATCAAATAAATTTATAAATGTTTTTCCAACGCTTTTTTCGCTTAAAGTATAGCCTTGTCTTTCAACATTTGTACTATCAGCGAATAGTGCTAGAACTCCCTTATTACCTATAGAAGCTATTCTTCCAAAATCCATTCTATTGTTATCAATTGGAGTGTAGTCAATTTTAAAATCACCAGTAAAGAACAAAACTCCCACAGGAGTTGTTATAGATAAACTTGCAGCATCAGGAATTGAGTGACATACTTTTACAAATTCTACGCTAAAAGCTCCAAGTTTAATTGGTTTTCTGTAATCAACTGTATGAAGTGACTTCAAACTTAACTTGTGCTCCAATATTTTATTTTCTAACAGTCCCATTGTAAGTTTTGTTCCATAAACAGGGACATCTAATTTTTTTAATACATAAGGAATTGCTCCAATATGGTCTTCGTGACCGTGAGTTATAACTATTCCTCTGATCTTTTCCTTATTTTTTTCTAGATAAGAAATATCAGGGATTACTATATCTACCCCCAACATTTCCTCATCAGGAAATGTCATTCCACAATCAACGACAATAATATCATCTTTGTATTCTACTACTGTCATATTTTTCCCTATTTCATTAAGTCCTCCTAGTGGAATAACTTTTAATTTATCAATATTCTTTTTTGCCATTTATTTCTCCTCATTTTTAAGTTTCTCTTGGCAATCAGAACATATCCCATAAAACTTTAAATCGTGATTTTGTATATCGAAGTTGTAATCTTTTCTAATTTGCTTTTCGATGCCTTCTAATAAATCATACTTAACTTCATCAACTTTACCACATCTAGTACATATAATATGGTGATGATGGTGGTCTTCATCCTCATCTACCAATTCATATCTGTATCTTTTATCATCAAAATCTAACTTGTAAACCAAGTTAAGTTCTTCAAAAATTAATAGAGTTCTATAAACCGTAGCTATACCAATTTCCGGATCTTTTTTGCTTACTATTTCGTTTAATTCTTCCGGAGATAGGTGTGAATCCATATTTTCTAACAACGCTTCAAAAATTACTTCTCTTTGTTTAGTTACTTTGTATCCTGCATTGATTAGTTTAGTTTTTAATGTTTCAATGTTCATTATTGCTCCTTTTGTGAATTCATTAGATCTTCATATACTTCAATAGCATCGTTTAATTCTTTTTCGTTTTCTAATCCAATAAATTCAACTTGTTCATCATTTTCTATATATTTCAAAATAACATTCTCTCCATTTGATACATCCTCTAATACGCAATAATTATCATCATCCATACCAAATGTATTAATTATTTTAAATTCTTTTTCATTATTATTTTCATCGTATAATTTTATTGTTTCCATAATTATCTTCCCATATCTAAATAAGTTTGCAGAATATATGTCGCTGCAACACTATCTATTACATCTTTTCTTTTTTTTCTTGATACATTTTGTTCTATCAAAACTCTCGTAGCACTGATTGTTGTCAATCTCTCATCAACATATTCAATATCTAGATCAGTGTGTTTTCTTAGTTCTTTTACAAATGTTTTAACTTTTTTAGCTTGAGGGCCAATTGTATTATTCATATTTTTAGGTAGACCTACTATAATTTTACTGACCTCTTTCTCTTTAATTATATCATTAATGATTTCTATATCTTCAATTTTACTTTTTCTCTTAATCGTCATTAATGATTGGGCAGTCAATAAAAACGGATCACTTATAGCGACACCTATAGTCCTATCTCCCACATCAAGTCCAATATATCTTTCCATAAGTTTTTACATATTTTGAGAGCTGTTACAAGTAACAGCTCTACATTATCCTTTATTTATCTATTTCATTCAAGTAAACTTCTAACATTTCTCCCAATAAATCATCTCGATCTATTTGTCTTATCAAATTTCTTGCATTATTAAAGCTTGTAATGTAAGTAGGATCTCCTGATAATATATATCCAATAATTTGATTTTTAGGATCATATCCCTTTTCCTCTAAAGCTTGGTAAACTTTCTTCAAAGTCTCCTTTATTGATTTCTGTTCAAGTTTTGATGCTTCAAATCTAACCGTATGGTTTAAATCCTTACCTTCCATTTTTTGCCTCCTTTAAGCATTAATTTTTGATCTTACTGTTTCAATTCCTTTTTGTAGTGCTTCATCAACTTTGGAACTATCTTTTGCACCAGCTTGTGCAAAGTCTTTACGTCCACCGCCGTTACCACCACATACTTTGGCAACTTCTCTTACAATATCTCCTGCAAATACACCTTTTTTAACTGCAGAATCCGTAACTAAAGCTATAAATGATACTTTTGAATCATCTGAATTAGCTAATATTACAACACCATCTTCTAATTTTGATTTAATATTTTCTCCAAAATCTCTAAATGAATTATTGTCCAAACCACTTAATTCAAATGTGCAAACTTTTGTACCATTAACCTCTACAGCATCATTAATAACTGAATCAATATTTGAAGATAAATCCTTATTTGTTATATCTTTAAGTTTTTTCTTCAATTCTTTAATTTCTTCAGTGTTCATTTCAATTCTTCTTGTGATTTCATCTTCATTAGATGCCTTTAACGAATGCTTAACAATATCAATCAAACTATCTCTATCTTTTAAATATTTGTATACTGCGCGACCAGTAATTGCTTCAATTCTTCTGACACCTGCAGCTACACTTGATTCAGAAAGTATTTTCAACATTTGAATGTCACTTGTTGTCTTAACGTGAGTTCCTCCACATAATTCTTTAGAATAATCTCCCATCTGAACAACCCTTACAACGTCTTGATACTTATCTTCGAAAAGACCTCTAGCTCCAATTGATTGAGATTGTTCTAATGACATTTCATCAATTTTTACAGGAATACCTAAAGCTATTTTTTCATTGACAATTTGTTCAACTTCTTCTAATTGTTCTTTAGTAACTGCTTCAAAATGTGTAATATCAAATCTTAATCTTTCGCCATCAACATAAGAACCTGCTTGATTAACGTGATCTCCTACAACATCCTTTAATGCTTGATGCAATAAGTGCGTAGCGGAGTGATTTTTCATAATATCTCTTCTATTAAGTTCATCTACTTCGATTGTAACTTTATCGCCTACATTTAAGCTTCCTTCGATAACTTTTACGTAATGCAAGAATACTTTCTTTCCAGTTTTTTTCGTGTCGTACACTTCAGCTTTGAAATTATCATTATAGATAATTCCCTTATCACCTACTTGACCTCCACCTTCTCCATAAAAAGTTGTACGGTCTAATACTATTATACCCATATCTTCAGCATTTAAATTATTATCATTTTCACCGTAGATTTCGATAACTTCACTTTCATCTTTTAAAGAATCATATCCATCAAATTTTGTTTCAGGAAGTCCTTCGCCATATTTTTTGTCAGAAGACCAACCCATGTTAGATTCATTTCTTGATCCTCTGGCTCTTTGTTTTTGTTCTTCCATTAATTTTTTGAATTCATCTTCATCTACAGTTTTGTTGACTTCACCAACCAATTCCTTAGTTAAATCTATAGGGAATCCATAAGTGTCATATAACTTAAATGCATTTTCTCCACTAAACACATCTGATTCAGTTTCTTTTAGCATAGAATCCAAAATACTCAAACCTAAATCCAAAGTTTCTTGGAATTTCTTTTCTTCAGCATTAGCTATTTTTACAATTCTATCTCTTTCTTCTTTTAATTCAGGATATCCAGATTCATAAACTTTAATGCAAGAATCTATAACTTTTTCTATAAAGCTGTCGTTTATTCCCAATAATTTTCCGTGTCTACAAGCTCTTCTTATAAGTCTTCTTAGTACATATCCTCTTTGCTCATTACTTGGAATTACACCATCATAAATCAAAAATGTCATAGCACGTACGTGGTCAGCAATAATTCTGATTGATACATCATTTTGATGATTTTCTTTGTATTTTACGCCTGAAATTTCTTCAATAGTTTTGATTATATCTTTTACAAGTCCAATTTCAAAAATATTATCAGCATTTTCCAAAACCATTGTAATTCTTTCAAGACCCATACCAGTATCTATGTTTGGATGAGCAATTCTTTCGTATTTTCCATCTGCTGTTTTGTTAAATTGTGTGAATACTAAATTCCATACTTCCAAGAATCTCTCGCCTTCATCACCTGGTTTTGCATCTTCTCTAGGGTCAAATTCAAATCCTCTATCTATGTGAATTTCAGAACATGGTCCACAAGGTCCTTGATCTAGTTCCCAGAAGTTGTCAGCTTTTCCTAATTTAACAACTCTTTCTGGACTAACTCCTACATCATTTACCCAAATATTATAAGCATCTTCGTCTTCTTCATATACAGTTATCCACAATATATCTTTTGGTACTTCTAATTCATTTGTCAAGAAGTCCCAAGCCCATGTAATAGCTTCTTTTTTGAAATAATCTCCAAAAGAGAAATTACCAAGCATTTCAAAGAAAGTACCATGTCTTTGAGTCTTCCCTACTTCGTCAATATCAGCTGTTCTGATACATCTTTGTGAAGATGTTGCTCTGTCTTTTTTTAGTTTTTTCTCACCTGTAAAATACTTCTTCAAAGGAGCCATACCAGCATTTATAAGTAGAAGACTTTTATCATCTTGTGGTATAAGAGGAAATGATTTGATCACAAGATGTCCCCTTTCCCCAAAATAATCTAAGAATTTTTTTCTAATTTCATTTAAACCATAATCTTTCATTATAACCTCACTAATTTTTAAAAAACATTTTAATTTTATCCTTAAAATGTAAATATAATATTTTAACTGTAGCAACGAATGGAACTGAAAGAATCATACCTACAACTCCAAACATTCCTCCACCTATAATCAAACTAACAATTACTAACAATGGATTAATGCCAATTTTCGAACCTAATAATTTAGGAGCAAGAATATTATTTTCAACCCATTGAATAGAAACAAATACAATTACTACAACCACCGCTTTTAAAGGGCTGTCCAAAAAAGCCAAGATAAAGGCGGGAGTAACCGCTATAAAAGGACCAATATACGGAATAATATCTCCTACCATAGTAAGTATTCCTATGATAATCGCAAAATCAACTCTCATTATAATTAAAGCAATAGCTGTAAGCACTCCTACAAATATCGCCATTATTAATCTACCACGAATGAATTCACTGTAAGCTTTATCCATATCATTGCAAACGCTCAAAAACTTGTCTTTATTTTCATTTGGTATAAATCCCATAATAAAATCAATGCACTTTTCTTTATCTAATAACATATAAAAACTTACAACTGGAACTAAAACAATTCTGAGTAAATTGCTGAATATATTTCCCGTAACATCTCCAGTTTGGGATAATTTGTCCAGTATAGAAGTTTGGATAGTTCCAAGCTTTTGGTTAATTGTTTGCATTGCATTGGACATAATTTTGCTAACGTTAGGATATTCCTTAAATATTTTATTGTTGATAGCATTTAATTTCACAGAAATATCCGACATAAAGCCAGGTAAGCTTATTATCATTTTTTTAATTTGTTGTATAGTTTGTGGAACGACAATCATCCCCAATAAAATAATCAAGAGGATTACTATAACGTAAATGATTAAAATAGCTATTGACCTTTTAACTCCTTTTTTTTCAATATATTTTACCAAAGGATTTATAATATATGAAAGCACTATTCCTATCAATAAAGTATTAATTGTATGATATATGATTGGATATTTTGAAAATAAAGCTGCGATTCCCAGCAATATAAGTATTAGTATTGTAGTCTTTTTTATTTTATGAAAATTAAATACAATTTTGTATTTTTCGTCTACTTTACTATTTCCCACAGTAATCAGAAAATAAGTTCCAAAAACCATGAAAATAATAGTTATAAATATTAATGCATTTCGCAAAAATTCAGAATTAATAAGCATATCTATTTCTCTTTGCTAATTAAATCTTGCAAACTCACGTTTTTTATACTGTTAATCATATCATCGTGCATTTGAGTCCAAATAAGCCTAGATGGACAAGTGTCTTCTCTTGAACAAAGTCCTGGAACTACAGAGCATTCTGTCACTCCAAAAAACTCTTCTAAACACTCCAAAATTTCAGCTACTGAAATTTCTTTTGGAGATTTTTTCAATAAATAACCACCTTGCACACCTCTAACTGAAATCACCAAATCTTGTTTTTTCAATTCTCGTATAAGTTGTTCTAAATAATTATTACTAAGTCCTGTGGCTTTAGATATTTCATTTAAACTAACAGGATTATCTCCATATTTTTTGCCTAAATATATCATGGCCGCAAGCCCGTATCTTCCTCTCGTAGATAATCTCATAAGCCCTCCTATTTATGATAAATTTTATCATAGTAAAATAGTTGTGTAAATATCCTATTGCAATAATAATAGTAGATTAAGAAAACTCAATCTACTATTACCAAAATTATTTAACAATTATATTAAAAATTCTACCTTTTACATAAATTTTCTTAACTACATTTCCTTCTTCAAGATATTTTGCTACAACATCATCCTTGATAGCTTTCTCAAAAACTTCATCTTCAGAAGCATCTCTACCTATCTCTACAGTTGTTCTTAACTTACCATTTACTTGTATAGGAAGTTCTATTACATCTAATATAGTCTTTGATTCATCATATTCTGGCCAACTAGCTTCGTGAACATATCCTTCATATCCCATTCTTTGCCAAATTTCTTCTGTTATATGAGGGCAAACAGGATTTAATAATATCAAGAATATCTTATATTGTTCATTAGAAATTTTATCTAAGTTGTTGAATTCATTCAATAATGTCATAAGCTGAGCGATCGCTGTATTAAATTTTAAATTTTCATAATCTTCACTTACTTTTTTAATAGTTTGATGCGTTAAAGTTTCCATTTTTTCAAAATTAGAATCTTCATCTACTAATTCTTGTGTTCTCCATACTTTATCTAAGAATTTTCTACAACCTTTAACTCCATTTTCAGACCAAGGAGCTGATTTTTCGAAATCTCCAATGAACATTTCATAACATCTCAAAGTATCTGCACCAAAATCTCTGACGATATCATCTGGGTTTACAACATTACCACGAGACTTACTCATTTTTTCGTTGTTGTCACCTAAAATCATTCCATGGCTAGTCCTCTTCATATATGGTTCTTTTGTAGGAACTACTCCAATATCATACAAGAATTTGTGCCAAAATCTTGAATACAATAAGTGAAGTGTAGTGTGTTCCATCCCACCGTTATACCAGTCAACTGGAACATAATAGTCTAAGTTTTCTTTACTTGCTATCGCTTCACCATTATGAGGATCAGTATATCTCAAATAATACCAAGAAGATCCTGCCCATTGTGGCATAGTATCAGTTTCTCTTACAGCATCTCTACCGCATTTTGGACATTTTGTGTGAACAAATTCATCTATATTTGATAGTGGTGATTCTCCATTATCTGTTGGTTCATAATTATCAACCTTAGGCAATACTAATGGTAAATCTTTTTCTTCCAAAGGAACCCATCCACAATGTTCACAATAAACCAATGGAATTGGTTCTCCCCAATATCTTTGTCTAGAAAAAACCCAATCTCTTAATTTATAGTTTGTCTTCTTGTGACCTATTTCTTTTTCTTCAATGTATTCATACATTTTTTGTTTTGCTTCGTTTACACTCAAGCCATTCAAAAATTCAGAATTAATAAGATTTCCTTCGTTTGTTTCGGTGAATGCAGAATTTTCTATGTCAGATCCTTCAATTACAGGAATCATTTCAATGTTAAATTTTTTAGCAAATTCATAGTCTCTGTCGTCGTGAGCAGGAACTGCCATAATAGCGCCTGTTCCATAAGTCATCAATACATAATCTGATACATAAACTGGAATTTCTTTATTAGTCAAAGGATTAATCGCTGTTAATCCATCAATTTTGTATCCTGTCTTTTCTTTGGATAAATCTGTTCTTTCCAATTCCGATTTCTTAGCTACTTCTTGTCTGTAGCTTCTAATTTCTTCGATATTTTTAATTTGATCACTATATTTTTCAATCAAAGGATGATCAACAGAAATAACCATGTAAGTTGCACCAAATATAGTATCTGCTCTTGTTGTAAAAACAGTAATTTTTTCGTCAACTTCTTTTAATGAGAATTTAATTTCTGCACCGTATGATCTTCCAATCCAGTTTATTTGTTGAGATTTTATTCTATCCAAATAATCAACATCTTTTAAATCATCTATAAGTCTATCAGCGTATTCAGTTATTTTAAGCATCCATTGATTCTTAACTTTTCTGATTACTTCTCCACCACATCTTTCGCAATGACCGTTTATTACTTCCTCATTTGCAAGTCCTGTCTTACATGAAGGACACCAGTTAATAGGCATTTCTTTTTTATATGCAAGTCCTTTTTTAAACATTTGGATGAAAATCCATTGAGTCCATTTATAGTAATCTGGGTCTGTTGTGTTTATTTCTCTGTCCCAATCAAAAGAAAAACCGATTGATTGCATCTGTCTTTTGAAGTTTTTGATGTTATTTTCTGTAACAATTTCAGGTCTTATCTTATTTTTAATAGCAAAATTTTCTGTAGGAAGTCCAAATGCATCCCAACCCATTGGATACAAAACATTATATCCTTGCATTCTTCTTTTTCTTGAAACGATATCCAATGCAGTGTATGGTCTTGGATGGCCTACGTGTAGTCCTTGTCCAGAAGGATAAGGAAACTCTACTAAAGCGTAGAATTTTTCTTTTGACTTATCATCAGAAGTCTTAAAGGTTTTGTTTTCTTCCCAATATTTTTGCCACTTTTTCTCAATTGAATTCGGATTATATCTATCCATTTTTACCTCCAAATAATAAAAAATTCGCCTCTTACAAAGAAGAGACGAAATAAAATTCCGCGGTACCACTCTTATTGGTTAATCCCACTCAAATCTTTAACGCAGATATACGAATATTCTATCAATAAACAAGTTCAATAATCTCAAATATTGTTTCGCACCAACCACCAATTCTCTGAAAATTTTTAATTATTTACTACTTTTATTCAAATATTATTATAAAAACTTACTATTATGATATCACATAACAGAATTAAATTCAATATTAGTATTCACAATGTCCAACAGTTCTAGGGAATGGAATGACATCTCTTATGTTAGACATTCCTGTCATATACATAACCATTCTTTCAAAACCTAAACCAAATCCACCGTGTTTAACTCCGCCGTATTTTCTTAAATCAAGATACCATTTGTATTCTTCTTTATTGAATCCTAATTCATTCATTTTCTTATCCAACAATTCGTATCTTTCTTCTCTTTGACTTCCACCAATTAATTCACCAATTCCTGGGACTAAAAGATCTGTTGCCGCAACTGTTTTGTTGTCGTCGTTAAGTCTCATGTAGAATGCCTTGATTTCTTTTGGATAATCAGTAACAAATACCGGCCCGTCAACAACTTTTTCACTCAAATATTTTTCGTGTTCTGTTTGTAAATCCATTCCCCATTCAACAGGATATTCAAATTTTTCTCCTGATTTTTGTAAAATTTCAACAGCTTCAGTATAAGTTAATTTTTTGAATGATTTATTGGCAACTTTTGTTAATCTTTCAATTAAGTTCTTGTCTACAAAACTGTTGAAGAATTTAATTTCTTCTTCACAATTTTCCATAACATCTTTTATGATATATCTAACCATATCTTCAGCCAAATTGCATACATCATCCAAATCAGCAAAACATATTTCAGGTTCCATCATCCAGAATTCTGCAGCATGTCTAGGAGTATTAGAGTGTTCACTTCTGAAAGTTGGTCCAAATGTATACACATTTCTAAATGCTAATGCGTAAGCTTCTGCTTGTAATTGACCGCTTACAGTTAAGTTAGTAGATTTTGAGAAGAAATCTTGTGAAAAATCAACATTTCCATCGTCATCTTTTGGAATATTATCTAAATCTAATGTTGTAACTCTGAACATTTCTCCAGCGCCTTCAGCATCACTACCTGTTATTATTGGAGTATGAACATATACAAATCCTCTTTCATTAAAGAATTTATGAATAGCAAATGCCAATCTACTTCTAACTCTAAATACAGCATTAAATGTATTTGTTCTTGGTCTTAAATGTAATATTGTTCTCAAAAATTCAAAAGTATGTCTCTTCTTTTGAAGTGGATAATCATCTGTAGATTCCCCTTCAACTATAATTTTTTCTGCTTGAATTTCAAAAGGTTGTTTAGAATTTGGAGTCAAAACTAATTTACCTACGACAATAATTGCTGAGCTTAATTTTAACTTTTCACACTTTTCAAAATCTTCATTATCTTTTCCTACTACTATTTGAACTGGATTGAAGAAAGTTCCGTCGTTTAGTTCAATAAATCCAACATTCTTACTAAATCTTGAGTTTTTAATCCAACCTCCAACTTCAACTTCTTTGTTAGAATATTTTTCGTAATCTTTAATTAAATCTCTAATTAATATCATTTTTTACTCCTCGTTTTTTTATATATTTTGCTTTCATATCCAATATCTTTTGGATCGTAATATTTTTGATTTTTTAATTCGTCAGGTAAATATTGTTGATACGAATCGTCACTATGCGGATATTTGTATCCTAGACCTCTATCCAACGATTTTGCCCCATCATAATGATCGTCTTTTAAATGACTAGGAACATCGTAAATCTTGTTTTGGCGAATATCTTCCAAAGCCTTGTCAATTGCGACATAAGACGTATTAGATTTTTCGCTTGATGCAAGATAAATTACACCATTCGATAAATTTATCCTACATTCTGGTAACCCTATTAAATTAACTGCATTGAACACATTAATAGCTACAGTCAAAGCTTCTGGATTTGCTAGTCCAATATCTTCTGATGCAAAAATCACCATTCTTCTAGCAATAAATTTAGGATCTTCTCCACTTTCAATCATTCTTGCTAAGTAATACAAAGCTGCATCAATATCAGAACCTCTCATAGATTTAATAAATGCCGATATAACATTATAGTGATCTTCTTCTTTGTCATATTTCAGCACAGGTTTAAATACCGAATTTTTTATCGCATCTTCATCTATAATTAAGCAACCATTAACTTGATCTGTGCTCTCGATTGCAATCTCTAGAGCATTCAATGCACTTCTCGCATCCCCATTTGCAGAATTTACGAGAACATCAATTGCTTTTTCATATATTTGAATATTCATTTCTCTTAGCTTTTTATCTTCTGTAAGTGCGTTTTCTATGATGTTTCTAATATCTGTATCAGTCAACGGTTTCAATTCGATAATTTGACATCTCGATAAAAGAGCTTTGTTCACTTCGAAAAACGGATTTTCTGTTGTGGCACCTATCAAAGTGATTGTTCCATCTTCAACATATCCTAACAGTGCGTCTTGTTGTGATTTGTTAAATCTATGAATTTCATCAATAAACAAAACAGTTTTTTTGTTATACATGCTCAAATTAGTCTTAGCAATTGAAATAACTTCTCTAATATCTTTAACGCCACTTGAAATCGCAGATAATCTTTCGAATAAAGAATTAGTTTGATTCGAAATTATTTCTGCCAAGGTTGTTTTTCCAGTTCCAGGTGGTCCGTAAAAAATCATAGAGGGAATTTTATCAGCCTTTATCAATCTATTCAAAAGCTTTCCTTCGCCAACCACGTGAGATTGTCCAAAATATTTATCCAAACTTTTAGGTCTGAGTCTATTTGCTAACGGTGAACTATTTTCTTTTTGTAATTGTAAATTATATTCAAATAAATCCAAAATATTTCCCCTTTAACATTTATTTTATTTATATCTTACCATAAAAATTAAATATCGTTAAATAAAAATTAAAGGTCGGATATTTACCCGACCTTATTCATTATCTAATTTTGATATTTCCTCGTTAAAGGATTTAACATCTGTAAATTCTCTATACACAGACGCAAAACGAATATATGCAACCTTGTCAATTTTCTTAAGCTTTTTCATTATTAATTCACCTATTTCAGATGAATCTACCTCCCTTTTATTGCTATGTGTTAATTCAACTTCTATCTCTTTAGTAGCCTCAAGCAACACTGAATCTGGAACAGGTCTTTTTTCACAAGACTTTTTCATTCCACGATACACTTTATCTCTATCAAAAGCTTCTCTGTTTTTATCTTTTTTTACCACTGTAAGATTATTAAAGTCATATCTTTCATAAGTAGTAAATCTTTTGTGGCAAGAAATACATTCTCTCCTTCGTCTAACAATTTTGTCGTCTTCAGATGCTCTAGTATCTACAACTTTTGTATCAGATGCATTACAGAACGGACATTTCATTAGAATCCTCTTCTCTTCAAGAATGAAGGTATTTCTATATCGTCGTGATCTTTTTCAGAAGTTTCTTCTGATTTTTGAGAAACTGGATCAGACTTTTTATTTGATTTTAATTTGTTAGCCATTGGGTTATCAGAATCAAATCCTGTTGCAATTACAGTAATTTTGATATCGTCACCTAAAGACTCATCAATACCAGCACCAAATATAATATTAGCGTCTGGATCTACTTCTTCTCTGATTAATTCCGCAGCTTCATTAACTTCGAATAATCCTAATTCTTTTCCTGTAACATTAATCAAAACAGCTTTTGCTCCTCCAATTGATGTTTCTAATAATGGAGATTTAACTGCAAGTTTTGCAGCTTCCATAGCTCTGTTGTCTCCATTCGCTTTACCAATACCCATGTGAGCAATTCCTTGGTTTAGCATAATTGATCTAACATCGGCAAAGTCTAAGTTAATTAAGTTAGGTACAGCGATTAAATCAGAGATACCTTGAATACCATCCATAAGAACTTCGTCAGCCATCATGAAAGCTTCAGACATTGTAGTTCTCTTGTCTGAAATTTGTAACAATTTATCGTTAGGAATAATTACCAAAGTATCAACTTTTCCCTTCAAAGCTTCAATACCTTGTTCAGCTTGCATTTGTCTTTTTCTTCCTTCGAATGTAAATGGTTTTGTTACAACACCAACTGTAAGTATTCCTTTTTCTTTTGCGATTTGTGCAACTATTGGTGCAGCACCAGTACCAGTTCCACCACCCATACCAGCAGTTACAAATACCATGTCTGTTTTGTCAAGTGCTTCTTCGATTTCGTTTCTACTTTCTTCAGCAGCTTTCATACCAACTGCAGGATTAGCTCCGGCTCCCAAACCCTTTGTAATCTTGCTTCCAATTTGCAATTTAGTATTAATATCTAAATTATTTAAAATTTGTTTGTCAGTATTAACTGCAACAAATTCTACACCTTGCAAACCTTCTTCTTTCATTCTCTTTACGGCGTTATTTCCGCCGCCACCAACACCAATTACTTTGATTTTGGCTAAATCATTATCTTCTAGTTCCATATCAAAAGTCATAACATCCTCCTAATTTGTAATTAAAATTCCTTTTAATCTCTTTAACTTAATTATACTACAAGTTCAACAATATTTTTAATGACATTTAGCGTTTTTTCGCTTCTCATTTGTTTTGTACTTGTAGTATAATCTTTATTATATTTAATTAATTTCAGCTACATTTAGCTATTTTGTTTTGTATCTTTAACATTTTTGAAGTTTATTACTTTTTCTTTGAGTTTGATGCAATTTTTAAATCATAAAACTAATAATACACCAATGTATTATAAATACACCATATTTTTTATGCATCTTATAAAATCTTTTTTACAAGGCAAACTCCAAAACTGTAATTACTCAGTTTGTTCTGGATTTTCTTTTATCAAAAATGGTTTTTGAGGATCTTTAGTATCTAGCATTTTTGTGTTTATACTTTTAGTACTAATTTCTTTTAAAATCTTCGAAATATTATTTGATTTCTTCTCTGAGTCATTTAAATCTCCAAAAAACACTTTTATTTCGTTTTTTGTAACCATGGTTACATCGTTTGAATTTACGACGTTAATTTCAGTTAATTGTTCTAAAATTTTGTGTGAATAAAGATTATACAAAAACTCATAAAATTTTTCGTCTGATTTTAAATTACTAATTTTTAACAGATTTTCATTTGCTCCAACAATTTTAACAATTTTTGAATAGTCTATTCTATCCTTGTTCTTTACAATTTTAAAATCTGAATCTACGAAAATTTTATCTTTTCCAACTTCAAAATAACAAATATCATTTGCCTCTTCCACTGTTATTTCAATAGTATTTGGATAAATCTTCTTGATATTTGCATTTCTAATATAAATATCTTTATTAATCTTTTCCTGTAATTTTTTCTTATTAAATCTAAAAATATTTTCGCCTAATGAGTAATTAGCATAATCTTTTATTTCAGATATTTTTACTATTTTATTGTTTTTAACTGTGATTTTTTTTATTGAAAAATAGTCAAGTGTAGCACATAAATACGCTATGAGTCCAATCAATAGCGATATTGCTACAATAATTACTACTCTATGCTTTCTCATCTTGTTCTACCAATCTGTAAAGTTCATCTACAATATCTTTACAAGCAGTTGGATAAGACATTTTCTTCGAGTTTTCTGAAAGTTCTTGTAACAATTTATCATCACTTAGTATTTCATTTATTTGGTCAAATAGGGTATTAGCATTCACGTCTTTTTCCAATATAACCTTACTTGCTCCTATTTTTTCAAATGCTCTTGCGTTGTATTCTTGATGATTTTCTGTTGTATATGCTTTTGGAACAAGTATTGACGCTTTCCCCAAGAAGGATAGTTCAGCTAGCGTTATAGCCCCACTACTTGTAACAATCAAATCAGACACAGAATAAGCTTTATCTATGTCATCTATATATGGATAGATGTGTAAATTTCTAATGTCATTTCCTGATTTTTGTATAAACTCATCGTAATTTAATTTACCTGTAGCTAAAATTACCTCAAATACATCTTGATTAGATATTTTATCAACCATATCAAGTGTTGCTTTGTTTAATATTTCAGAACCATTTGATCCGCCAAATATGAATACAACTTTTTTGTTTTCAGATATTTTGTATTGTTCAAGTGCTGCATCTTTATTTTTTCCAATATCAGTAAATCTGTTCCTAATTGGATTACCAGTTACAACGGCTTTTTCTTGATTTTTGAAGTATTTAATGGATTCTTCAAATGTGACAAAATATCTATCAACATATCTTGATAATATCCTATTAGTAACTCCCGGAAAACTATTTTGTTCGTGAAAGGCTACCTTTGCTTTAGTTTTAGTGGCTTTGTATAATATAGGTCCACTCACATATCCACCAGTTCCAATAACAAGATCTGGCTTGAATTCTTTAAGAATTTTATTTGCTTCTTTTAATCCTTTGAATAATTCTTTCAAAGCTTTAAAAGAATTCGCATTTATTTTTCTAGGAATTCCTCTAACATGTATAGTTTTAAAATCTATTCCCAGCTTTGGAACAATACTACTTTCCAATCCTTTTTCGGTTCCTACATAAAGTATTTTATTATTTTCATCTCTTTTTTTTAATTCTTCAATTAATGAAATGGCTGGATATATATGTCCACCAGTTCCGCCGCCAGATACTATTATATTCATTGTCTCTCCTCTTCATTGTTTCTGTCTACATTTAAAATTATCCCTACTAATGCCAACATAATCATCAAAGACGTTCCGCCATACGATATAAATGGTAATGTCAATCCTGTTGGAGGAATTAATCCCGTAACCACCGTCATATTAACATACGCTTGTATCCCGATTACGAAAAGTATTCCAGAAACCAATAATCTTGAATAAGTATATTTTGTTTTCATCGCAATTCTGATTCCAAAAACTAAGAAGGCAAAATAAGCAATAATTAAAACCAAAGCTCCTAAAAACCCAAATTCTTCACAAATAATCGCAAAAATAAAGTCATTATGAGCTTGGGATAAATACAAAAATTTCTGTTTACTCATACCTAATCCACTACCAAGAAAACTACCGTTAGACACTGCTGCCAACGATTGGGATAATTGCCATCCCTCATCTTCTAAATTCCCCAATGGATCAATAAAAGCTATAATCCTGTCAATTCTACTGTAACCTATTTTTACTTTAAAAATCGCTATGTATCCAAAAGCAACTGCTGCTATAAAAGTAGACACAATGTATCTAATATTTAAACCACTTACCATAAATACACAAAATACACTTCCTATAATAACTATTGCAGTTGATAAGTCAGGTTGCATGAATACAATTCCACCTGATATTGCAACCAATAAAATCATCCTCATAAATCCTTCTTTAAAGGTTTTAATTTTATTTATATTTTGTGATACAATAGCTGCTGCTAAATTAATCGATGCAAATTTAAGAATATCCGATGGCATAAAGCTAAATGATTTAATCTTAATCCAACGTTTTGCGTAATTTATTTCTTTTCCCAACGGTGTAAAAACAAGCATACACAATAAAATTGCAAAAATAAATATCCACAATGCGTTTTTTTTGTAATTTTCATTATCAAATACACTTGTAAATTTCATTAAAATAAAACCAAGCAATGCAAAAATTCCTTGTCTTAGACCATAATAATACCACGCTTTATGTTCACTAACTGCCGTTGGCCAACTTGAGCTTAGTACCATAATTATTCCAAAAATTGTCAGGAAAATTGTTATATACAAGATACCTTTCCCATCTTTTGAAAGTTTCATGCTTCTATCCTCGCAAATTGTTTAATAATTCCTTAAATTCGTTTCCTCTTTCTTCATAGTTATTGTACATTCCCCAACTTGCACTAGCCGGAGAAAGTAGTACCACATCTCCACTTTCAGCTATTTCATTAGCTTGAGTAACTGCTTGGTTCATATCATCTACTAAGATTATATTTTCAAATCCATATTCTTTTGCTTTTTTTTCGAACAACTCTCTAGTTTGCCCCATTAAAATCAATGCTTTAAACTTGTTCTTACCAGCTATAAAAAAATTATCCAAGCTTACTTTTTTGTCGTATCCACCAGCTAATATAATAACATTCTTATCAAAAGATTCTATTGCTTTAACACTTGCATCAACATTGGTTCCCTTAGAATCGTTGTAGTATTTTACTCCCGATAATTCTCTTACAAATTCTAGCCTATGTTCTACACCAGAAAAACTCATTAAAGTTTGTCTGATACTATCATCATTAATACCTATCAACTTTGCTAAAGTAACACAGAATAGAACATTCTGATAATTATGATAGCCTATTAATTTAACATCTTTTAAGTCAATTATTTTGTTGCAATCTGAATCAGAAAAATATATTGAATCGTCTTTGATAAATGAACCTTTTTTCACATCGGTTGAAGTAGACACATCATATACATTTGATTTTGTAAAATTTTTGCATTCTTCGTAGTATTCATCATCAACATTAAGTACCGTGTAACAATTATGGTCTTGATTCTTTAATACATTCATTTTCGCGTTTACATAATTTTGCATACTTCCGTGCCAATCAATATGATCTGGGGTAATATTGATTATGCAAGAATATTGCGGTTTAAAGTTTTTCGTACTTTCTAGTTGGAAGCTTGAACATTCAATAACAAAATATGTGTCTTTGTCGCTGTTATATATTTCCCATAACATTCCAACACCAATATTTCCTATTGAAATAGCTTTTCTTCCTGAATCATTCAACATTTTAGTCATTAACGAAGTTGTAGTTGTTTTTCCATTCGTGCCAGTAATAGCAACAATTTTAATATCTTCAAAAATTCTTTGTGCCAATTCCAAATCACTAACAACTTCGATATTTAATTCATTTGCCTTTAATATCACTGGATTATCCATTCTAATACCAGGACTTTTTAAAATAATATCGTATTTATCAATAGTATCTATAGTCTCTATTTGAACGTCTAATTCATTTAATATTTTTGTTTTCTCTTCGTCAATATTATCATCAATAGCTCCCAAATCATATCCTTTTAATTTTAATGTTTTTAGAGCTGATATTCCTGTTCTGGCTAATCCAAATACTAATATTTTTTTCATAATTCACCTATAATATATCTATTAATGTAATTAAACTTGTAATTACTGATACAACCATAAAAATTGATACTATCTTTTGTTCTTTGTAGCCTTTTAATTCATAATGATGATGAATTGGACTCATCAAAAATACTCTTTTTTTGTTTCTCAATTTGTAGCTAGTCATTTGAATTATTACGGATAACACTTCAATCATGTACACAAATCCTAAAATGATTAAGTACAAACTCAAGCCGTACATAGCCATAATCATCACCAAAGCACCACCTATCGCCATGGATCCTGTATCTCCCATAAAAACTTTAGCTGGATTTGAATTGTACACCAAAAATCCCAAAAGGCTACCAGCAAATATAATACTGAATATACTAGCTGTAGAATTTAAGTTATACAAAATAATACTTGTAGCAATGAACACAGGAATTGATACAGAAGTTGCAAGTCCATCTAATCCATCAGTCAAATTAGTAGCATTAGATGTTCCCATCATTACGAAAATCAAGAATGGATAAGTTATTATTCCAAAATCTACTGTTTTATGGAAAAACGGAATAACTTGTTTTGTAAAATTCGGATTTACTTGTTTAATCAAAAAACAAGCTATGATAGAAAACAAAAGTTGTAACACAAGTTTTTGTTTTTCATTTAATCCCAATGAACGTTTCATTACTAATTTCATGAAGTCATCTATAAAACCTATCGCTCCAAATGCAAGCATTCCATAAATCGCCAACAAAACTTCACTACTGAACAATCTTAATACAATAACAGTAATCAATGTAGATATTATAAATATAATACCTCCCATAGTTGGTGTTCCCGCTTTTGAATAGTGTGATTTGGGGCCGTCATCTCTGATTTCTTGACCAATATGTTTTTGTCTTAAAATCCTGATTATAAACTTTCCTAATATCAACGAAATTACGATAGATAATAACATCGACATTAAAATTTCACTTTTAAAATTCATATTTATCTCCTTAAATTATGAACACAAATTATGTCCAATTTTATACCTCATAAGTATTTATTATACCACACGGAAAAATTATTCTTCAGTATTTTTCTCTTGTTCAGTATAAATTTTAATGTAAGATTTTGGATCCATCAATTTGTTTTCTTCAGGATCAGTTTTAACTACTTTACCTTTTTTACCATTTTTGATTTCGATATTTTTAATACCGTATTTTTCTAAAGTATCCACTGCATCTTCAACTGTGAATCCCACTATTTCAGGAATTCTAATCATTGAGTCCTCTACACTTCCCGTCGTAAGTTCAATTATATCTCCCTTATTCACTTTAGAATATGCAGCTGTTTCTTGAGAATTTACAATTGAATTCAAATTCGAATTTGAATTTGTAACCTTAGACTTTAATCCCAATGAATTAAGTTTATCAACCGCTAACTTCAATGTAAGCCCTTCTAGTTCTGGAATAGTAACCTTATCTGAATCGTCAGCATCCAGTCTGGTTTTATTTATTCTCTTATATTCGATAATCTTAGAAAAAATCTTGCCCGCAGAAGGTGCGCATACAGCACTTCCGCCGTTTTTTCTTTGAGGCTCATCTACTACGATTAAAACAGTGTATTCTGGATGATCCGTTGGAAAAGATCCAAAGAATGATGCAGTTGTTTTACTGTCAGTGTATTTGCCGTCTTCGATTTTTATACTTGTTCCAGTTTTACCACCTATACCAAATCCTTGAATTGAAGCTTTTTTACCACTTCCATCATCTACAACTCCCTGCAACATTTTATTGATTTGCTTTGAAGATTGTGCTGAAATTATTTGTCTTTTGACTTTTGGCTGAACTTTTTCTATCTTTTTTGTGTCCTTTGAAATAAATTCCTTAGCAACATGTGGTTCTATCAACATTCCACCATTCACTATTGAGTTTAAAGCTGTTATCATTCGAATTGGCGTTGCCGAAATACCGTGACCATAAGAAAGTGTAGCAAGTCTTGCTGCATCTATATCTTTCACACTTTTCGGAGCTATTCCCAATTCTTCAGCCGGTAAATCAATATCTGTTTTTTGATTAAAACCAAATCCATTTACGTATTTTTGAATATTTGCTTTTCCCAAATCTCTACCAATATTTACATATGCAATGTTGCAAGAATTGTTAAAAGCTTCTTGGAAAGTTTCGTCACCATGAGGATTCCAATATCTTTCGCATCTTATAACAACGCCTGGAATATCCCTGATAAATCCATTACAAAAATAATGTGATTCTTGTGTTGCTGTATGCTCTTCAGTTGCAGCCGCACTAGTTATAGTTTTAAATACACTTCCCGGCTCGTAAGTCCACGAAGTTGCTTTATTTTCCCACATATTAAAATAAAATTCACTGATTTTATCATCATCATTTTCTTTTTTCAAATCATTTAATTCATTTATTTGATCTCTTAAAAGCGGAGTTTTAGGATCATTAGGGTTAAAATTCGGATAAGATCCCATACCCAATACATCCCCATTATTTGGATTCATAACGATTATCGTCGCAGATTTTGGCTTAAAATTATTCTCTATGTCTTTTAAACTATCTTCTACAAAACCCTGAATAGTACTATCTATAGTTGTTTTTAAATCATATCCATTTTCTGGATTAATAATCACAGAACTATCATCAGATAAATCAATCGATCTGTTAACTGAACTATTCAGAATTCTTTTTCCGGGTTTACCTTTTAATTTAGCATTATAAAAGCTCTCCAACCCAACAACGCCATCATTATTTACATTTGTAAATCCTAAAACTTGAGCTAACATTTCCTTGTTTGGATAATATCTCTTTTTCTCAGAAACGATGCTAATAAATTTCTGATTACTAATAGGTAGTTTTTTTATGTTTTCTATTTCTGTTTTTGATAATGAAGGTTTAACTAGAACTGTTTTCTTTTTATCTAAAACTTTTCTTAATTCTTCAGGTTTCATACTTAAAGTTTTTCCTAACGAATCAATTAAGTTTGATTTCGATTGATCATTTAAATAAGTAGCATTTACATACAAATTATTGGATACGACGTTATCTGCCAATGTCTCTCCATTAGTATCTAATATTTTCCCTCTTTCAGCATCAATATTAATAGTATTGGTGCTTTGTTTTGCCGATAGTTTTCGGTATTTATCTCCAGCAGGAGTCAATTGTAAATAAATCAGTTTACCAACTATTAATAATACAATAATTGTCAATATACAAAATAAAACTACAATACGAGAATTGTAGTTTTTATTGAAATTTTTATTGATTTTTCCTTTGCTTAAATTGCGCCTTCTCATTATTTTTCCTCTAATTTTAAGTACATAATTTGAGCATTTTCAGGAAATTGCATACCCAAATTATTTTTTGCTATTTCTTCAATATTTTTACTAGTTAATTTACTTTCTATATGAGATTTTATCACATCTCGGTTGCCTTCTGTAAGCATTAATTGATTTTTTACTTCTTTTAATTCACTGGACATGCTTTGAATCTTAGAATAACGATTCATCACCAAAATGGATAAACAAATAACCACGCATATCATTACTTTATTAAAAGTAGAAAAAAGATTTGTTTTTCTACTAGGTCTATTTAATTTTTTTGTTTGTTCAATTTTTTTGACTTCAAATTCTTTTTTTTCTACATACTGTGGAAAAACTTCAATTTTTCTTTGTGCATTACCCATTTTTGTCTCCATTTATTAATCAAATCATATAATTATCAAATAATCTTTTCAGCAACTCTCAATTTTGCACTTCTAGCCCTAGAATTTTGTTTTAATTCTTCTGGTGAAGGCTCTATCGGCTTTCTAGTAATAATCTTAATTTCAGGCTTATGATTGCAAACACATACCGGAATTTCCGGAGGACAAATACAACCTTTTTGTCTTTGTTTAAAAATATCTTTACAAATTTTATCCTCCAAAGAATGAAACGTTATTATGCAAATTCTACCTTCAGGATTCAATAAATCTATACAATCTCCAACTGCTTGTTCTAAAACTTCTAATTCTTTATTAACTTCAATTCTAATTGCTTGAAAAGTTTTCTTTGCACTGTGGCCTTTTTGATTCATTCTTACTTTTTTAGGAATCGCTTTTTCGATGACTTCCACTAATTCGAAAGTAGTATTAATAGGTTTGATTTCCCTTTCATTGCATATAAACTGAGCAATTCTTTTCGCCCATTTTTCTTCTGAATATTTGAAAATAATATTTTCCAAATCCTCTTGTGAATAAGTGTTGACAATATCCTTGGCGCTAACTGGATTAGTTTGATCCATTCTCATATCCAAAACCGCATCGTGCATATAAGAAAAACCTCTACTATCTTCATCGATTTGATAAGAGCTAACACCTATATCCATTAAAATTCCATCAACTTTTTCAATTCCTATATTTTGTAAATCGCTTTTAATATTTTTAAAATTATCCTTTATAAAGATAACCTTATCTCCATATTCTTTTAAGCGTTCTTTTGCTACTGTTAATGCGTCTTCATCTTGATCAAAGCAAATTAGCTTACCATTCCCAATTCTTTTTGCAATTTCTCTGGAATGTCCAGCGCCTCCAACAGTGCAATCCACATAAACTTTTCCGTCTATAATATTCAAATTTTCGATGCATTCATTTAATAAAATTGGCACATGTTTGAATTCCATATTTCACCTACAAATCAAGATCATTTAATTCATCAGCTAAATCGTCATAGTTTAGTGAAGAATCATTAGAATATTGTTCCCATTTTTCTTTATCCCATATTTCAATACGATTGGATACTCCAATAATAGCAACTTCTTTTTTGATATCTGCATAATTTCTCAAGGATTGTGGGATCAAAAATCTTCCTTGTTTATCAATTTCTTGATTACTAGCACCAGCAAAAAACACTCTTGAAAACGCTCTTGCTTGTCTTCTAGTTAATGACAATTTATTAAGCTTTTCGGTCATTTGGATAAAAGCAGATACAGGATATACGAAAAGACATTCATCCATACCTTTTGTAATGTAGAATTCTTCTCCTATTTCATCCCTAAACTTTGAGGGCATAATAACGCGACCTTTTGAGTCAATATTATGAAAATATTCGTTAATAAACATTTTTCCCTCCACTTTGTTCCACTTTAATTCCACTACATTAATAATATCTTTAATATATGATGCTTTCAATGTTTTTATACGTTCTGAATATACGTTCTTATTGATATTTACTTAAATTTAAATATATGTTAAAATACTCTACGTAGTAAAAATTAAAGAGGATGAATATGAGAAAGAAATTTGGAATTTTTTTAATGACGATAGGTATTCTACTATTTGCTTTGTATTTTGCAGCAAGGTTAATACCCAACTATTATAGTGAAAATGATATAAGTAAAGATATATCATCCACAGAAATGGAACAAAACAATAAAAAGGAATTCAAAAACGACTTTGACGCTGTAAACTCCATTAGCACAACTACATCGTTGTTTAATTTTACAGCTATAAGCGGAGAAAATGTTATTGGACAAATCATTATCCCTGATTATAATTTAAGTTTACCTATTCATCGTGGAGTAACTGATGAACACTTATTAAGCGGTGCAGCTACAATGAAAGAAAACCAAAAAATGGGAGAAAAAAATTACACACTAACAGGTCATTACATGAAAAGAAATGGCTCTTTATTTAGTAAAGTGTATGATTTAACTAAAGGTACCAAAGTTTACATTACCGATAAAAAGAACATCTACGAATATGAAATCGTAGATAGAAAAGTTACGGACTCATATGCATTTTATATGTTAGAAGACGACAGAATTGAGAAATATGATAATAAACCTATTCTTTCTTTGATGACATGTGATATGCCAAATGATCCTAATAACAGAGTATTCCAAATAGGAAAACTTGTTAGATCATTTAAATACGACAAAAATTATTTCAAACAAAATTAGAATAAAAATTTAGACCACAGATGAAATTCAAAATTTTCTGTGGTCTTTTCATATAAAAAACTCTCCTCACAACTGTAAAGAGAGTCTGTTATGCTTTTTAAATATCCAAAATTTTACCATTTTTAGGAAATTCGTATATTACATCTTTTCTTTCAATGATTATTTTGGTTTTTTCATTTATTTTTTCGTTAGCTCTTATTAGTTCAAATAACTCTTTGGTAGGATTAATCGCTGTTGGTTTTCCCATCATATTAATCATAGAAAAATCACCCGAAGTATCACCGTAACAGTATGAATTATCGACATCAATTTGATAACGTTCAACAATTTCATCGATCACAGTCTTTTTACTATTTTTATCCCACATTGGAACCACTTCTCCAGTGTACATTCCTGAATTTTTCAAATACAAGGATGCTCTGTATTCAGTTACTCCATAGCTCTCAGCCATTTCTTTTACTAAAAAGTCCGGGCTTCCTGAAATAAAGAATATCAGATGATTATTTTCTTTGTGAAATTTAATCATCTCACGAGTATATCTGTAAACTTTCTCTTTAACTTGACTGATTACTTGATTTGATATATATTCATTGAACTCACTACTAAATCCTTTGAGCTTATATTTATAGACATCAACCAATTGATTGAGATACTCATCATAGTCAATTTTTCTTTTTTCGTATTTTTGGTATGCTGGATAAACTTTTTCGTAGTATAATTTTTGATCTATTATTTCAAAATTAACCAATTTTTTGAAATGTTCAATCATTAGTGAATCTCGGGCTATTGTTCCATCAATATCAAAAAACGCGCCTATTTTCATTATTTTGTACTCCTAGATTCTTCAACTAATCTGTCAAATTTTTCAATTATATTACGAAATTCTAAGCTTTTTTTCTTTTCAGATATAGGTTTTATGATATCCAAAATCAAAGAATATGCTAAGCAAATTACAGCCGATGCAAATGTAAAAGTAAACATCATTAACAATGTGAGTCCAAACTTACTTAAAATCGACAACATCGACATTACAAAAAGAACAGCTGATAAAATAAAAATAGCAGTTGTGAATATATATTTTTTTTGTTTATTTTGTAATTTATTATGTAAAAAATGTACTATAATCATTAATAAAGCTACAAATACGAAAAATAAAAAAGTAAAACCTTTGTACTTCCATACTACAGATAATATTGATTTCATGTTCGTCCTCCTTTTTTTATTATATCATATATGTTGAACTTTTAAGTTAATTTAGTTTTCTAAAATAAAAAATCCGAGTCAATCTCGGATTAGATGGTGCGCCTTCAGGGACTCGAACCCTGGGCCCACTGATTAAGAGTCAGTTGCTCTACCAACTGAGCTAAAAGCGCATATTAAATTTAAAAAAGTGGTGCGCCTTCAGGGACTCGAACCCTGGGCCCACTGATTAAGAGTCAGTTGCTCTACCAACTGAGCTAAAGGCGCATATCTTTACCACAACAATAATATTATACACTATTTTAAGAATTTGTAAAGAGTTTTAAATATTTTTCAAATTCAAATTATTGTAATAATGTAAAAAGAAGCAGATAAATTTGAGCTGAACCCGTAAACACGGAATAATTTAATAATATTTTAAGCGGAATGTAATCTGTACATAACAGGAGACATTCCGTTTAATTTTGTTTTAATTCTGTCTTCATTGTACCATTTAATATATT
>NZ_JBRFJF010000013.1:0-56336 GCF_052932265.1 Finegoldia sp. P2-F-LR
CTATTGATTTGATTCCACCTGATTCACCTGATAAGTATTCTAGTACTAATTTTATTTTAAATTCTTTTGTGTATTTTGGCATACAAAAACCCCTCCATCCGTATTCCGGATTTTGGGGTTCAGGTCAATTTATAGATTATCTACTTCTTTTTTTCTATTAATTTTTATTGTCTTAGGTTAGTAATAAATGATGATGGAATTTTATCGTTGTTTTGAAATTCTTTTTTCCACATTTCTGCATAATTTCCTATTGCCCATTCACTCATTATAATAGAATCATCTTTCGTAATTGGTATACTACCTATTAATTTATTATCGTTAGAATAATCATAAATTAATATTTCGTCTGTCGTTTGAACTATTAGTATTCTTTTATCAGGAGAAGAATAAGCATCTATCGCACTGCTTTTTAAATTTTTTATAGATTGCCAATTCATAGATAATTCATCTGGTGATAAATTCAAATGTGAAACGATGTTGAGGATTACATTTTTCAACTTAATCTCATTATTTTCTTTGAATGTATATTGTGTTTGATAATTCCATTTACCAGAATTTCTTACAATTCCAATATTTTTATAATCTTCATTTTTATCATTTGAAGAAACTTCAGAATTAGACTCTGTGTATTCCTCTGCAATAGAATTTTTCAATACATTTACAGCTTCTTTTCCTCCGATTTTATCAATATTAAGTTCATTATTATTGCTCATTTTATCGATATCATATATAGAATAATATTCAAATTGATCCTTATTTCTCATGATTGAAATATATTCTGGACCTAGATATGTTATTTCTGCAGATGTGTCAAATTCCAATTTTTTATTTTCTTTAGAATTATCTCCTGAATAAACTGGCTTAGCTAAAAATTGCTCTACATAGTTATTATCAAATTCATTCTTTTTGTATTCCATAGTCCAGAACCCATTTTTTCTAGGTAAAAACAATGCAGATGTTTGATAAATCTGTGCGCGATTTTTCTTGTCGATATCCAATAAAATAGTCCTATAAGATATATCACTTTCATCATTTCTTACAACTTTATTTTTAATTCCAATTAAAAGAGCAATATTTTCTTTGTCTTTTAAATTGTTTCCCTTATTTTCATAATATTTACTTTCATAGGCTGACTGATAATTCTCAATAAAAGTTCTGCTTACTTGATTTTCAGTTTTTTTCATGTAATAAAGTACTCCGTTGTATGGTAAAATTATATTGTTTTTATCCATTACAACAACATCTTGATAAAACTTGCTGCCATCAGAAATTGTAATGACCATTTTCTTATCTTTAGAAAATTTCTTACTTATATTTTCATCGCTTGTTTTTTTACTTAGATAATTTTGTAAACTGACAAATTTAGACGAAAATTTAGGGTTTATAGTAAATCTTTTTCCAAAAACAACTATAGATTCATCGACGTAAAGTTTACCTATTTCATCTGAAACTTTGGATTTAGAATCAGAAAAGCTTTCTTTCTTATCAATTTGCCACACACCTGCTGCAACCAATAAATTATTTTCAGGAACTTTGATATTTTCAACTGCAGATTGTTCTTTATTTCTGAACATTATGAAAACAATCAACAAAATTAAAACTATCGTACCTACCAAAATACTAGTTGTTTTTTTCATTTTCATCATCTCCTAATGGCAATGTAAACGAAACTGTAGTTCCTTCATATAATTTAGATTTAATCATCAATTCTCCCTTGTGAAGTTTTACTATTTCTTCACAAATAGAAAGCCCCAAACCTACATGAGAATTCGAATTAGATCCTTTGTAAAATTTTCCAGTTACAAGTTCTATTTCTTCAAATGAAATTCCTATCCCTGTATCTATTATAGATACTTCTGCAAATTTTTCCGTTTTTTCAATATTAATAATTATCGTTCCTTTTTCTGGAGTAAATTTTATAGCATTATCTAAAATATTAAT
This sequence comes from Finegoldia sp. P2-F-LR, assembly GCF_052932265.1. NCBI lineage: Bacteria > Bacillati > Bacillota > Tissierellia > Tissierellales > Peptoniphilaceae > Finegoldia > Finegoldia sp. P2-F-LR. The sequence continues at coordinate 1,942 of NZ_JBRFJF010000013.1, forward strand.
GAAAACTTGCTTAATTCTATCTTCGTCAAATGTAGCGATGAGTTCTGGACTTTCATAATTCAATATCAAATCAATTCCTTTTGAACGAACTTTAGGAAGCAATTGATTTTTGATGTGTTCTGCTAATTCAATTAAGTTTTGTTTTCTCTTAATGATTGAAATTTTTCCAGAAGTAAACCTTGAAAAATCAAGTAACTCCTCAACCATGTTTGTAAGTCTGTCGCATTCGCTATCGATTATATCAATTCCCATAGTTGTTGTTTCTAAATCTGAAGGATCATATTTTAATGTTTGTGCCCATCCTTTTATAGAAGTTAACGGTGTTCTCAATTCATGTGACACACTTGAAATAAATTCGTTTTTCAATTGTTCTTTCTTGTTAATATTGTCCGTCAATAAATTCAAAGTCATTCCAAGTCTTCCGATTTCATCTGTATCATTTTCTTTTGCTCTTACTTCCAAATCACCTTTAGCCATTTTTTCAGCAGTTTTTGCAAGACTATTTATTGGTTTGATAATGCTTTTAGTTAAAATTTTACTCAATAAAATACTGAATAATATTACCAAAAATCCGAACAAAGCGAACGATACTGACTTCTCTCTTATTGCCCTGTCTACTTCTTTTAAACTTGAAATGTATCTTAAAACTCCGACTTGTTTTCCCCTGGATTCAAGTGGTACTGAAACAGAAATAATATTTGAATCAGAATAACTAACTTTTCCAGTGTATCTCCCACTTTGACCATTCATCGCGCTAACTACATCAGATGTTTCTATTTTTTCACCCAAATTAGGGCTTGCTATTGAGTCAAACACGACAACTTGATTATTATCCAAAATTTGCACTTGGCAGTCAGTTTGTCTGTAAAACTGGTTTTTATCTTCGGCAATTACTTCATCTAGTTCATAATCTGCCATATAAGAACTATACAAATTTGTAGAATATCTTATTTCGTTGTTCAAAACGCCTTCCATTGTAGAATAATAATAAAACTTAGTAGCATAAATAGAAAATATAACAAGTATTATCGCGGTAATACTTGTTAAAAATACAAAGGAATACATTATTTTGTTTTTAATACTCATTAATTTTTATTTTCCCATCTGTAACCAACTCCCCACACTGTTACAATGTATTTTGGGTGAGTTGAATCTTCTTCAATTTTGCTTCTCAATCTTCTCATATTAACATCAACAATTTTAGCGTCGCCTATGAAATCTTCACCCCATGCTTTATCCATTAATTCATCTCTAGTAATTGCTTTTCCAGGATTTTGCATCAAAAGTTTTATTATGTTAAGTTCTGTTGGAGTTAATGTAATTTCTTTTCCATTTTTATAAAAAGTTCTCGAATACATATCAAGTTTGAATGTTTCATCTTCAATAATTTGACTATTATTTTGTTTTTGTGGACTTCTTCTTAAAACAGATTTTATCCTAAGAATCAATTCGCGAGGATTAAATGGTTTTGTCAAATAATCGTCTGCTCCTCTTTCAAGTCCTTCAATTTTATCGTTATCTTGAGTTTTTGCAGTCAACATTATAATAACAATATTCGGGAATTTATTTCTTAAAATTTTGCAAACTTCAAACCCATCAATTCCAGGAAGCATTATATCTAAAACAGCTACATCTGGCTTGTTTAATTCTGCTAACTCTACGCCTTTTTCTCCAGACTCAGCTTCTAATATTTCAAATCCTTCTCTTGCTAAATTTATTTTTGTAAATTGTCTTATATTATCTTCATCTTCTACTAAAAGAACTTTAATACTCATATCACACCTCATGTATTATTATAACTCATAATTTAGCTAATTCAATTGATCTACATAATTGTTAAGAAAAACCTCAACCTCTTGTTCGCAATTTGGGTCGTAATTTTTTTCAATAATGTATCCTTTTCTTAAATTTACAAGAATCATTTTAATATTTTTGTTGTATTTTTTGCTCAAAACATAAGAATAAAACTTCAATTGCATGTGATATTTTTCGTACAAGTATTCTTGTGATTGTGAACTAATTTTATAATCATAAACTTTTATTTCTTCATCACAAAATTCCACTCTATCCATAAATCCAGATATCATAAGATTTTCGTACAATAAATTAAAATCCATTTCATTTTTATAATTTGAAAAATCTGTTATAAATTGGTTAAAGTTTTTAGTTGCTACATTGAAAATTTTCTTCTCATTTTCATTTAAGAAATCTACTTCTTTTATACATGGATAATTACTTCCGTCAGATAATTTCGCATACATATGAACCAAATTACCAAGTAATATATAATTTATTGAAGATTTTTGAAGATTACTATCAAAAATTTCTTCATTGGAATTTAAAATACTTGTAATACCAATTGGAATAAGTTTTTCGACTTTTACTTTCTTTGGTTCTGGTATATCGAATTTTGTTTGTATTTTTTCGAGTAAAAAAGGTTTCTCATTTAATTCTAAAAATCTTATACTTCCTCTTTGTTGCAAGTCCTCAATGTATGGACTTATTTGTTTGAAATGTCCCGATTTTTTTGAATTCGAAAAAGATAATTCTTTTTTTGCACGTGTGAATGCCGTATAGTACACGTTGTCAACTTCGTAATCATCCTCTTCTTCTATTAATTTCTTAACTTTTGTCATTCTAAATTTTGAAAAAGGAAAATCTAGCACGAATTGCATCTGAATGTTTTCGTTGTCTATAAATAATAGAAATTTATCTTTGTTAATTGATGGTTTTGATAGATTATCCACTATAACTTTTTCAAATCCCAAACCTTTTGACTTATGAATAGTCATCAGTTTTACCAAATCACTGTGTTCATCTTCAAAAGACATTTGATATAAGTTAGTATTATTTTCAAAATAATCTACAAAATCTTCTATACTATAGTTGTTGGCATCAAATTGCTTTGCAATTTCCAAAAATTTAATTATATTTGCCTTTGATTGAAGATCATTAAATAATCCTAAGTAGTCAATCTGTTCAATATAATTAGACATTGAATCGTAAATTGTATATTTTGTAAGATTTTCCGTAAAATCTACAACTTGTTCATCAATTTTTTTCATAGTAGATTGATAGTTATCTGTTTGATTCAATATTTCATTGTAATCCACATCATATACATTAGATAATATTCCTACTTTACTTATGTCATCACCGTATCGTGCGTATTTTATAAACTGAATCAGATTTAATACTTCTCTGCATTCTTCAAGTCCTTGTTTGTCGAAAATATAATAAGGAATATTTCTATTTGCTAAACTTTTTTCGTATTCCGAGAAATCATTCTTAGTTCTTGCTAAGATAGCAGTGTCTTTAAAATTATCTTCATTGATGTATGAAACCAAAATATCTGCGGAATCATCTTTTGTTTTTGCGTCCTTATTGTTGAGTTTAAATTCATCTCGGCCGATTACATTTCCCACTTCATTAACTGCGATTAAGCTATCGTATCTATCCTTCATTTTATTGGAATAAATGTAATTAATAGGCTCCATTATATTTGGATGTGTTCTATGATTTTCATGGAAAGTTATATCTTTACCGCCACTTTTTTTTATGTCTTCTCTGGTTTTTTCAAATACTTTTATGTTCGCTCCTCTAAAACTATATATAGCTTGTTTGGGGTCTCCAACTACGAAAAGATTATTTCTGTCCAAAACTTCATCATCACTGCACAACATATAAAAAATATCTCTTTGTAGGTTTGATGTATCTTGATATTCATCTATCATAAAATATTTGTATTTTTCTTTACAAGATTTTAAAATATTTCCATTTTCCAGAGCTTTTTTACACATTATTTCAATATCGTTAAAATCTAAGAAACTTTTTTCATTCTTTTTTATTGAATATTCTCTATTAACTTCTATCAAAATATCGAAAAAACCTTCATACAAATCTATATAATCTTTTTCTTTATTTGAAAGTATCGCATCAACTCTCTTATTAACTTCATCAATTATTTCCTGAACATTTTCTTTCTTGCTCTCTCCCAAATTTTCATAGCTTCTTAATAAAAATCTAGTAAATTCTTGGAGTTCTAAATTTTGATTATCATCATGCAAAAATTTATATAGTCTACTATTTTTCGTCAACCCTTTAATACTATCTGATTCTTCTCTTAAATCGAATAGATAATTTTTGATTCCGATTATATCCTCATCATCAATATTTCTCAAATTAGTTAATTGAAGAATTGTTTCTCTTTTAATAACTTCAAAGTCTATGTTATTTGTTCTTAATTTATTGAAAGAATCTCTGATAATTTTAAGCGTGTCTGAATATGAAATATCTAACTCACTACCAAGATTTTTAATAAAATCAATCCTATCTTCTAAGATTTTATCAAAAATCTCATTAATCATTTTGTTAGATTGATCATCTTCTATAATTTGAAAACTAGGATCTATTGATAAATAGTACGAATTATCCGACACGATCTTTTTGCAAAAAGATGAAATGGTGGATACATTTATGTAGTCTATTAGTCTGGGATTGTTTAATTTTTGAATAATTCTATCCTTCATTTCATCAGCAGCTTTGTTCGTAAAAGTAATGCACACGATACTTTTAATGTCGATACCTTTTTCGTACATATATCTAAATCTTTCAGAAACTACTTCTGTTTTACCAGTTCCTGCACCTGCATTTACACAAACATTTTGATTTATAGTAGAATAAGCTAATTTTTGATTGTCGCTGAATTTAATCATTGCTAGCTTTCCCTTCTGTGTTTTTTAATTTGCAAATTTTATTAAAATCACAATATTTACAAGCATTGTCATCACTTGCTTTTACGAATAAGTTCTTATTACTAATATTTTCTCTGAATTCTTTTACTTTCTGAATCATAATTTCATCCAACTGATCCTTTGAAACATTTTGAAGATATTCATATTCTTCATTATCTCTAATGCTTTTGTATTTACAACTTACAACATCGCCGTACGAAGAATATATTGCAAATTGAAATCCCTTGTTTTTGTCCAAATCCTTTGCTTTTCTGAAACTATTTTTCGATAATTTATAGTCTATTAATCTAATCTTACCTGCATCCGTTTTATCAACTCTGTCAATTCTTCCTGTAAATTTAGTGTTTTCGTCCAAGCTGACAATAAAATCTTCTTCTAATTTATATGGATAAAACTTTTCAGATTCGTTTTTCATGTTGTAAATGTCAGTTATAACAAAATCCTTGAGTTTGTTCAAATATTTTTCGTAATCAAATTCATTTTTCTTAATATCAGTGTTTAATCCGAACTTTTCAAACGAATTTTTAAGCAATCCATCCAAACTTGAAACATCTAACTCACATTTGCCATCTATAGCATCTCTTATTTTCGAAATATTTATTCCGTAAAATTCTTCCAATGTGTTGTGCAAAATAGTTCCAATATCCAATTGTCTAGACTTTATTTGCGATTTAAGTTTCAAATAATATCTAAAATAAAACTTCATTGGACATTCAAAATATGTTTCAAGCTGAGTTGAAGATAATTCTTTCTTCAATATATATTGTGTTGTTTTGTCATCCACTTCAAAATCTGAAATATCCTTTGAGGATATTCTGTTTTCTATTCTATTTAAATGTTGTTTCAAAGAATATTTCTCATAAGCTGACACGCTGTGAAGTTTTTTTGTGTCAATTTTTTTGATATTTTTCATGTTAATTTTCTTTATTTTTTGACTTGATTTTATGTTCTTATCCAAAATCAACCTTGATTTTATGTTGCTCTCAGTATTGTAAGAAAGATAGATTTTTTTATTTGCTCTATTTATTGCATCAATAAATCTATCAATATTTCTTTTTCTATTTTCTGCGTCTGACAAAATGTCGATTACTCTTTTTTGTAGAAATTCTATATTATCTTCATTGTTAAAGAAATCATAATTGATTTTTCCTGGAATCACATCATCATTCATATTAACTACGTATAAAACATCGTAGTTTGAAAGTCTAATATCCGTAAGGGAATATATTCTAATTCCATCTACTAAATAATCTGTAGAATCAACCTTCAAATTTTTTATCAAATTCATCAAATAAGAGTTAATATTTTCCGATTTTTTAACAAGTTCAGCATAATTTTTATACAAATCCTCAAGGATTATCAAAAGTTTTTCAGAAAACAAATTAAATCCTTTATCATTGCTTTCTTTTTTTTGAATTAGTGCTATAAGATTAGCTAAAACATTAATGTTTGTTTCTATAAAAGATAAATAATACGATTTAATCTCTTTTAGAATTTGTAAATTAGTTTCATAATTAACATTTACTTTTAAAATTTTAACTAAATCTTCCCAATCATCAAACTCAAAATCCGACAATATACTTCTGAACGTAACTTTATCCTTCAAATCAAATTCGAAAAAACAACTATCTAGTGTAGAAAAAATATATTGCTTTAAAGTTTTCGTATTATCAAGTAGATTAATTATATCTAAGAAAAATTTGTAGTCACGATACGAAATATAATCATCTCCAAAAACTGGAATATCGTGTAATTTTAAGGAATTCAATATTTCCCTTTTTGAGGAATCTTTTTCTAAAAGAATTGCCATTTTATTATAATCATAAGTGTATGAATCTTTTGATATTTCATTAATTAGTCTGTCTTTTTCCAAAATTTCATTGGTTAATTTAACTACCTTTTTTTCAATGAAATTATTTGGTTTTGATTTATCCCCATTTTGAATAACATCAAATCCAATTTCTTGTAATTGATTTACTAACTCACTTTTGTATTCGTTGTAATAATCCATGAAAATATAGACATTAACATCATAATTTTTCAACTGATTTATTACTTCCAATTCAATTGGTCGAAACTCACTGAATCCATGAATGTAAATATCCTTGTTTTTTTGAAGATTAAGATTTTTTGTGTCATAGGCATCAAATTTATCCAGAAAATTATTTTGTTTCATAATGCTTTGATATTTTTCATACACTTTACTTAAAATATTTAAACTAACATTGTGACTAGAGATTTCTTCAAGTTCATCTATTTTTTTATTTGAATACTTACATGTAGATATAAATCTTTTGGATGAATTTATCATTCCATTAGAATTGAAAAATTTATTATCCTCAAACACCCCTTCATTGATAAGCTCTTTAATTGCTAGTCTCAAAATCAAATCTGTCAGATATGTTGAAATGTCTGAAGCATTTACTAGATCATCTATAGTCCAAATCTTCACGTCGCATAGCACCGATTGTTCTTTTAAAAACTTATTTCTAATATTTTTAATTAGCTTTCTATTTGGCAAAATTAAAATAAAATCAGTGTTGCCATTTCTAATTTGATTTTTTAAATAAGATATATTTTCATCAAAAAGCTTTGAAGAATTTGAATTAGTGTACACAATTCTCTTATTCATTGTAATCTCCTATGAATTCTTGTAAAATTGAGTTTTTAGGGACTATTGAATCGTCTTTTATTTCTATAAAATAATTCAAAATGGATTTTAACCTTTCAATCTCTGTAAAGTTATGACCGTTTTTATCGTAATTTTCCACTAATTTCAAAACGTATTTTTTCAAAATATTAATTTCATAAATTAATGATGAGTCTATTATACTGTCTGCTTCATTTTGATATGGAAAAACATTAACATATTCAGCAGCGTGAACTCTTGGCCACTCAGACAATGTATCATCTACGCTTTTATCTCTTTGAACAAAATCTCTTACCATTCTTCTCATAAGTCTAATATCTGTAGTTGAGATTCTGTTGTGACAATCAATGCTTAGTTGTGTCAATGCTGATACATAAATTTTGTATTTGTCCTTATCTGGAACTAGACTTGTAAGTTTTGGATTAAGTCCATGAATTCCTTCCACAATTATGATTCCATTTTTGTCCAATTTTGTGTAAGTATCGCCATATTCTCTTTCGCCTGTGATAAAATTATAAATTGGCAAATTAACATAATCGCCTTCTAATAGTCCCATTAAATCTCTGTTAAACGTTTTTAAATCAAGTGCATTAATCGATTCGTAATCCCTGTTGCCGTCTTCATCCAAAGGAGTGTCCACTCTATTTACAAAATAATTATCCATCGAAATAGGAATAGGATTTTTGCCTCTTACAGCTAATTGCACAGAAAGCCTTTCAGCCATTGTTGTTTTCCCTGATGAAGAAGGTCCAGATATTTGAACTAATCTCGCATTGTTGTAAATAATTTTGTCGGCAATGTATGAAATTTGATTTTCAAAATAAGCTTCATTTACGTTAACCAAAAAATCCATATTTCCATCCTGAATTTTTTCATTCAAACTTCCCACATAACCAATATCCAACATTTCAGTCCATTTTTTTGATTTGGAAAATATTTTTGAGAGAGCTTTTTGTTCTTTAAAGTCGGTAAATTCACCAGTTCTACTGACACTTAATGCTACTCCTGGAAAATAGTTGATAAGTTTGTAATGTTTCAAAAATCTCGTAAATGGAGCTACAAATCCTTCTATACCGAAGTAATGATTGTGACATTTGTACAAATACACTTCATCCTTGTCTAAACTTTTTAGTAGTCTTGATTTTTGAATGTATCCTTCCTCTTCAAAAATATCAAAAGCTTCTTTCCTAGAAACTTTTACTCTTTCAATTCTAAGATTTTGATTAATCAAATCATCCATCAATTCTCTAATTTCTTCCAAATCTCTAAAATGAATTTCGTTGTTATTTTCGAATTCAAGATACATATAGTCTCCAATTGTATATTCAACTACTAATTGATCTTCGGGAAATTTTATTTTAAATGCCAGTAGCAACAGCAAAATTCCTGTTTTCATCAATGTGTCTTGTGAATATACGCTATTTTCATTTACAAACTCAATCGTATCTCCATCATCTATACTACTCATAATATCGACAAGTTTATTGTTCTTTAACGCAACAATACTTTCTTCAAAACCACATTGAATGCCATAATCATAAATCGTCTTATCTTTATAGTCGTATATTTTATTGTTGTTAATTATCTTAATCATATTTACTCTCCAAATCGTTCAATATTTTCTCAAATAAATCATCTCTTTTGCTTTCAAAAACCATAGATTCATATTTTTGGTATTTTTCCATTTTTTCTGGAAATATTAGCTTATACGAATGTAATAATTGAAAATTCAAATCGTACTTATTTTTGAAATATTTATTAACATCTCTGTTTCCATATTTAATATCGCCAATTATAGGGTTATTAATGTGTGACAAATGAGCTCTGATTTGATGTGTCCTTCCAGTCAATAAATCTACATTGACCAGTGAATATTTCCCGAAATTTTTCACATTCCATACTTTTGTCATGCTTTTTTTTCCACTTGAATTGACCACAGATTTGTTCTTATCATTATCTTTTTCTAGAGCCAAATCAATTGTTTGGTCTTTGAGATTACCAACCACAATAGTTTCGTAAATCTTAGTAATTTCGTGCTTTTTGAATAAATCATTTAAATATTTCAAGCTATCATAAGTTTTTGCACCTACAACAATGCCAGAAGTATTTCTATCCAATCTATTTACTAAAGCTGGTGTAAAAGTAGAGTTTTGTGTTGGCGTAAACTGATTTGTTTTTATCAAATAGCTTACCATCATATCCACTATATTTTTCCCATAATCTTGAGGATTAGCTGCGTGTGATAATACTCCAGTTTTTTTATTAATCAATATTAAATCATCATCTTCATAGATTATATCCAAGTTAAAATCCTCAGCGGAGTATACCCTATTATCTTGATATTTTTCAATAACTTCATCGTACAAATAAATATTTACCACATCGTCAATTTTCAGATTATAATCAGGTTCTGTCCTTTTTTTATTAACTTTTACTTTTTTAGTTCTGATAAGTTTTTGGATATGATTTTTGCTCATTTTTGGCATCAATTTCATAATAAACCTATCTACCCTTTGGTTGCTATTTGAATTATCTATATTTATATGTCTCATTATTGCTCCTATTTGAAAAATTGTTAATAAATCATTATAATTTAATAAGGAAGGTGAAAAATGAAAAATTTTATTGATACAATAGTAGACTTTATTTATAAATTTGCAAAGCTTTTATTATTATTGCTCATTCTAGTAGCTACAACATTTTATGTTTACAAAACAATTAATTCAATGTTTTCCAAAAACTATACAAGTTCTCAAACTTACTCAAAGGATTTAAAAATCCAACAAGTTACTGAAGAAGTTAAAGACATTGAAATCACAATTCCACCTGAGGCAAAAGAATTGGATGTTTCAAAGATTTTAATCAGTGGAAACATAATTACGAATGAACAAGAATTCTTAGATTACTTAAAACAAAACAATGTTACTGCTTTTAAGGATGGCAATTACAAATTAAATAAAAATATGACTACAGAAGAAATAGTAAACCAAATAAAGAAATAATTAATATCCCTTATTGACATAAGAATCGATAAGGGATTTTTTCTTTATTGGTTCAAAAACATTATTTGCTATCAAATGTTGTTTGATATTTTCATTTATTGTGTGAAAAATCATCTTCTCATAATCTTTGAGTACAATTTCAAAAAGATTATCCCTCATTCTGTAGGACAAAATGTCTATGTAATATGCTTCAACATTCTTGTATTCTATCAATTCCAAAATCTTTAAAATTGTATTATCTTTTTCTAAGTAATAGTTTCTGCATTTATTTAAAGATGCAATATACTTCTTCGTTTTTTTGTTTTTGTATTTGTTAGCTATTGTATTGTATTCCTTAGCTTTTAAATTATAATATTGATAATTAAAAACTCCCTCATTTACTGTTTTAATATCAGTGAAAGGTCTTAGATTAAAACTATTAATCAATACGTTGTTTCTTGAAATAAATTCCTGCTTTGTTATTTTCTCTTCATCTAACAAATCAATCAATTCATTTCTTTTTTTTACATAAAAATCTACATTTCTTTTCATAATTTTCCTCTAACTAAATTATAATTCATATCTCACACTTTTCAAAATTTGCAAATAAAAAAACGGTAAAATATTTTGAAAATTATTTTACCGATAATATTCTTATTCTATTATTGAAATATCATGATTTATAATTGAGTAAAATTCGTCTTGAATTTTTTGAATATCTCTGTTGTGTTTTCCCATTACATACATCATTTTACAAACAACTGATTCTAATGTCATATCTTTTGATTCCAAAACATCTAACTTTTCTCTAATTCTCATACCAACTTGGTATACTCCAATATCTGAGCCTTCTTGTGGAACTTGAGTTGTCATTACAATAATTTTATTAGTCGAGTATCGATCCATTAATCTTAGAAATTCTTCAGAAATTCCTACAGGCATTCCACCCACTCCATAACTTTCTACGATAATACAGTCGTATTTTTCGAAAATATCTTCTAATATATCTGCTCTCATTGATGGGATTAATTTCAACAAATATACGCTATCATCTAGTTCATCGTAAAATTCTACAGTATTATCTGACTTATCATCAATATATCTTAATACTTTTCCATCGTGAATTATTGCAATCAGTGGATAATTAATAGAATCGAATGCATCAAAACTTTTTGTTCTAACTTTTCTAGCTCTATTTCCACAAATAACTTTTCCATTGAACACTATATTGACACCGTGTGATTTTTCTTTACTAGCAAATATCAATGCATCTATTAAATTATTCTTTGCATCTGTAATATCATTTGAAATTGATTTTTGAGCACCTGTTATTACAATTGGTTTTGGGCTTTTTTGAATTAAATACCCTAACGCAGATGCAGTGTATGCCAAAGTATCTGTACCGTGTGTTATTACAAACCCATCGTAATTATCGTATTTTTCTTTTATAGTTTGTTTGATATGTATCCAATGCTCTGGTTTTATGTCTGTTGAATCAATACTGAATAAACTTATTGTATCCAATTCAAAATCAAATTTCTTAAATTTTACATATTCTAATATGTCTTTTGCTTGAAGACCTGGTGCTAATCCTTTATCTGTAGCAACGGAAGCTATAGTTCCTCCAGTTGTAATTAATAGTAGTTTTTTCATACACCCCTCCTAGAAATAGTATAACACTTTACTTTTAAAAATTGTAAACAAATAATTTTACATACAATTTACAATAATATTATATGAATTTTAAACATTACATGTATTCTATTAGTGAATTAAATATGAAAGGATGATTTATTTGAAAATCAAAAAATTTATGTTAGTTGCTATGATGCTAGTATTTGGAGTATTCATGGTAGCATGTGCAAAACAAGATGATGGAAAAACATCAGACAACTCAAACAAAACAGAAACTACTTCTACAGATTCTAAATCAAACGAAAGTGCTGGAGGAGAAATCCACGTAGTATCAAGAGAAAATGGTTCAGGTACTAGAGGAGCTTTTACAGAAATTACTAAAATCTTAGAAAAAGGTGCTGACGGTAAAGAACAAGACAAAACAGTTTCTTCTGCAATCGTACAAAACAGTACTAACGCAGTTATGATGACTGTAGGTCAAGACAAAGACGCTATTGGATATATTTCATTAGGTTCATTAAACGACAAAGTTAACGCAGTAAAAATCAACGGTGTTGAAGCAACTTCTGAAAATGTTCAAAAAGGAGACTACAAAATCTCAAGACCTTTTAACATTGCTTACAAAGGAGAATTAAAACCACTTCCAAAAGATTTCTTAGATTATATTCTTTCAAAAGAAGGACAAGAAATTGTTAAAAAAGAAGGTTATGAACAACTTCCTGAAGAAGCTAAAGCTTACAACAAAAATTCTCAAAAAGGTAAAATCGTAGTTGCAGGTTCAACTTCAGTTTCTCCATTAATGGAAAAATTAGCAGAAAGCTACAAAGCAATGTATCCAGAAGTAGAAATCGAAATCCAATCAACAGGATCTTCAGCTGGTATGAACTCAGCTATTGAAGGTGTATGTGATATCGGAATGGCTTCAAGAGAATTAAAAGACAAAGAAAAAGAACAATTAAAAGCTCAACCTATCGCAATCGATGGTATAGCAGTTATAGTAAACAAAGAAAATACAAAAGCAACAGATTTAACTCTAGAACAAATAAAAGATATCTTCACTGGTAAAGTTAAATCTTGGTCTGAAATTTCTAAATAATTCCTCTCAAAAGGCAGATCTCTTATGAGGTCTGTTTTTTATTTTGAAAGAATTTATTTTACATTTGTAAAATGCAATGTTTCCCTATTTCTACAGTCTTTTACTTTTTAACTTGAAAAACTTTACATTTAATTAACATTATTATCGCATTAATTTTACAAGCTCTTGATAATATTAAGGTGATAAAAATATAGAAAGGATTTAATATGAAAAAGAAATATTTATCTGAATCAATAATGAAATACGTATTTTTAGTATCAGCATTGACTTCTATTTTTGCGATTGTTTTAATATGTTTTTTCATTTTTGGTGAATCAATGCCTTTTATAAAGAAAGTTGGCTTAACTAATTTTATATTTGGTAAGGATTGGGCTCCGGTCGATGTCCCTGCCCAATTCGGTATACTTCCGATGATTATCGGTAGTATTTATGTAACTATTGGCTCCATAATTATAGGAGTACCAATTGGAATTTTCACAGCGATTTATCTTGCAAAATTCTGTCCAAAAAAATTATATAATTTTTTGAGACCTTGTATTGATTTAATGGCTGGTATTCCATCCATCGTTTATGGTTTCTTCGCCTTAATGGTTATAGTTCCAATGATTAGAAAAGCTTTTGGAGGAACTGGTATGAACATAGTCACAGCTTCTATTCTTCTAGGAATTATGATTTTACCGACGATAATCACTTTATCTGAAAGTGCAATAAATACTGTTGTAGATTCTTATTATGAAGGAAGTATTGCACTTGGAGCTAGTCACGAATTAGCCGTAATGGGAGTTGTAGTTCCTGCTGCAAAATCAGGTATATTATCATCAGTTATACTTGGAATCGGACGTGCCATCGGAGAAACAATGGCAGTTTATTTAGTTGCAGGAAATCAACCTGTAATAGCAAAAAGTATATTCTCAGGAACGCGTACTATGACAACTAACATCGTATTGGACATGGCTTATGCGTCTGGTGCTCATAGAGATGCTTTGATTGCAACTGCGATGGTATTATTCGTATTTATACTTTTAATAAATCTAGCATTTAATTTGATTAAAAGAGGTGTAAATAATGGAAAATAATTCTATTGATGTAACTACAAATAGTTTGAGAAATTTAAGAAAAAATAAAACAAAAAGTATAATCATTAAAGGTTTTATTTATTTGATGGCTTTTATTACTTTAGCTGTATTGTTTTATTTAATTATTTACATGTTAGTTAATGGTATTCCCCATTTGAAACCTAGCATGTTTTCAAACCACTATACTTCTAAGAACGTATCAATGATGCCTTCAATTAAAACTACTGTTTTGTTAGTTTTATTGACATTATTAATTGCAAGTCCTATCGGAATATTTACAGCAATTTATTTATCTGAATATTCCAAGAAAACCTCGAAAGTAGTAACTCTTATTCGACTTGCAACAGAAACATTATCTGGTATTCCATCAATTGTTTATGGTTTATTCGGTATGTTGTTATTCGTTATGAGATTAAAGTTCAGGTATTCGTTGATATCTGGTGTTCTTACAATGTTCATAATGGTGCTTCCATTAATAATTAGAGCCAGTGAACAAGCTTTATTATCAATCGATGACGAATTAAGAGCTGGAAGTTATGCATTGGGAGCTGGAAAGTTGTATACTATAAGAAAGGTATTACTTCCTGTAGCAATGCCTGGAATTATGGCAGGTATAATCCTTTCTATAGGAAGAGTTGTAGGAGAAACAGCCGCTTTGATGTTTACATTGGGAACAGATCCTCGTGTACCTACTAGCTTATTCCAATCTGGAAGAAGTTTAGCGTTACACATGTATGTGTTATCTTCTGAAGGATTCCATGTAGAAGAATCTTATGCAACTGGCGTTGTGTTGGTAATTTTAGTTTTAATAATAAATATAGTTTCCAATTTAATAGGAAAAAAATTGACGAAAGGAAGTAAATAATGTCTAAGATAAGTATAAAAGATGTTGATTTATATTATGATGATTTTCAAGCCCTAAAGAAAATCAACATGGAAATGAAATCAAATGAGATCACTGCTTTTATTGGACCTTCTGGTTGTGGTAAGTCTACAATGCTGAAATGTCTAAATAGAATGAACGATCTTATTGATGGATGTCGAATCGAAGGTTTAATAACTTTAGATGGCAAAGACATATACGATAAAAATTACGATGTAAACTTGTTAAGAAAAAGAGTTGGGATGGTTTTTCAAAAACCTAATCCATTCCCTATGTCTATTTATGATAATATAGCTTACGGTCCAAGATTACACGGAGAAAAAAATAAGGCAAAATTAGATGAAATTGTAGAAAAATCTTTAAAAGGTGCAGCAATTTGGGATGAAGTAAAAGATAATTTGAAAAAGAACGCACTTTCAATCTCAGGTGGTCAACAACAAAGAATTTGTATCGCAAGAGCGTTGGCTGTTGAACCTGAAGTGTTATTAATGGATGAACCTACATCAGCTCTTGACCCTATCTCAACAAACAAAATTGAAGATTTATGCCAAGATTTGAAGTCAAAATATACTATAATAATGGTAACTCACAATATGCAACAAGCTGCTCGTATTTCTGACAAGACAGCATTTTTCTTGACAGGTGAAGTTATAGAATTTAATAATACTGATGTACTGTTCTCAAAACCTGAGGATAAAAGAACAGAAGATTATATTACTGGTAGATTCGGTTAAAAAGAGGTGGTATTATGAGAAAATATTTTACGCATCAATTAGAAGAATTAAAACATAATTTAATTTTTCTTGGAGCAAATGTCGAAAGACAAATCGAACAAAGCACTTATGCATTGGAAACTCAAGATTTAGAAATAGCACAAAAAGTTTATGATTCTCAAGAAACTATTTATGAAATGTCAAAAGAAGTTGAAGATACTTGTTTGAGACTTCTTACTACACAATCCCCTGTCGCAAAAGACTTGAGATTTATTTCATCAGCACTGAGAATTCTTTCTTGTATGAGTAAAATCGGAAACCACGCACAAGAAATTTCGGAGCTTGTTATGTTAATTGGTAAATCACAACTTCCAAAAGATTTGTCAATGATAAGATCCATGGGTAAAAGTGCACAAAAGATGCTTGTAGAAAGTATCAACGCTTTTACTGATGATGATATTGAATTGGCAAATTCTGTAATCAAAAAAGATGATGAAGTCGATGAACTTTTTGCTCACTTCATGGAAGAATCTATAGAATTGATTAAATCAGGTTGTGAAAACCCTGAACAAATTATCGATTTAATTCAAGTTGCAAAATACATTGAAAGAATTGGCGATAATGCAGAAAGAATCGCAACCTGGGTAATATTCTCAGTTACTGGCGAAAGATACGAGGAAAATGCACAATGATTTGCTGTGTGGAAGATGACAAAAGCATAAGAGAACTAATTATCTACGCACTTAATAATGAAGGCTACGAAGCAATGGGATTTGGAGACTACAATGAATTCAAATCCACATTGTATTCTTCTAGCATAGATTTAATTATTTTAGACATTATGCTTCCAGGAAAAAGTGGTCTTGATATTTTAAAAGAAATAAGAAATAATGAAAAAACAAAAAGTGTCCCAGTAATGATGCTTACTGCCAAGACAACGGAATACGATAAAATAGTGGGACTCGATAGTGGCGCTGATGATTATATGATAAAGCCTTTTAGTATTATGGAACTACTAGCAAGAGTCAGAGCACTACTTAGAAGATCCTCATTAAGTAAAACAAAATCGAAAATCATCTATAAGAATATTGAATTAGATTATGATAAGAGAACGGTTAGTGTCGATGGAGAAAATGTAGAATTGACTTACAAAGAATTTGAATTGTTGTATTATCTCCTATCAAATGTCGGAAAAGTTTTGACAAGAGAAAATATCATGACCAAAATTTGGGGATTTGACTTTGAAGGAGAATCACGTACAGTTGATGTTCATATAGCAACCTTGAGACAAAAACTTAAAAACGCTTCCAGCATAATCAAAACTATAAGAAATCTAGGATATAAAGCTGGTGAATGATGAAAAGAAGAATTTACACTAGAATTTCTCTTGTAATTATTATAGCTTTAGCAATTGGATTAGGTTTACAGACATTTATATTCTATAATTATAACAAATCCAAAGAAGAAACTTCCCTACTGCGTCAAATACAATACGTGGATTCTATCAGCGACAATAGTCGCGATAAGACTATTACCAATATAAAAAAGATTAAAAGAATTAATCCTACTAATCGATTTACAATAATTGATGAAGGTGGGAATGTTGTATATGATACTGATACCAATATAGATTCTTTGGATAATCACTCTAACAGAGAAGAAATACAAGATGCCAGAGATTCAAAAATTGGATCAATAACACGTAAATCTGATAGTTTTGATAAAAGCATGTATTATGTAGCTATTCTTCAAGGTAATTCTGATATTCTTAGAGTAAGCTGCGAATCTGCTAGTTTTTTGAAAACTATTTTAGATTTATTACCATATACCCTATTGATATTAGCGTTATCTTTAATATTATTAATTGATATTAATAGAAGACAAATAAGACAAATATTGGATCCTATCGAAACTATTGCCAATGAATTAGATGATAACATCGTAAATGATAAAGAATCAAAATTGTTAGAACAACCTGTTTACAATGAGCTAATACCTTTTATCAATATAATTAGACGCAAGAATGATACAATAAAAAAATATGTAGATGAATTAGAAGAAAGATCAACTACAATTAAAACTATTACAGACAATATGAGAGAAGGTCTTATCTTACTTGATAAAAATATGAATGTTTTATCAGTTAATAAGTCAGCTGAGTTTTTGTTTGGTGCATCTGATTCTAAGTATGAAGGCAGACCTTTTATTTCATTAAACAGAGATTTAAAAATTCATTCTGCTATTAAAGATGTAATATCAACTAAAACGGCACATCATATAAATATTGAAATGCAAGGAATTCTACTATCGATGTATATTGCACCAGTATTGGATGACGATAACATCAACGGAGTTTTATTGTTCTTAGTAGATGAAAGTGACAAGATAAAAGCCGAAAAAAGAAGAAGAGAATTTTCAGCAAATGTTAGTCATGAATTAAAATCTCCTCTTACTTCAATTAACGGATATGCTGAAATGATAGAAAACAACATGGTTAGTCCAGAAAATGTAAGTAAGTTTGCTACAATAATACACCAAGAAGGATTGAGATTATTGGAGTTAATCGATAATATTATTAAACTTTCCAAGCTTGATGAGTCTGGAGATAACATTGAAAAAGGTTTATTCAATCCAGAAAAAATAATTGATGAAATAATCAAATCCAACCAAAATAAATTGGATAGTAAACAAATTGAGCTTGTTACAGATTTACAAGAAAATTGCTTAATATATGGAAACGAAAATTTAATTAAGGAAATGATTGAAAACTTAGTTACAAATGCAATCAAATACAACAAGATTTCAGGCAAAATTAAGATTTCAATATTCAAAGAAAATGACAAAACTAAAATAATCTGTGAAGATACTGGAATCGGTATAGCTGAAAAATATCAAAGTAGAGTATTTGAGAGGTTCTTTGTTGTTGACAAATCACGTTCTTCACAAGAATCTACAGGACTAGGACTATCAATCATCAAACACATCGTTGATATCCACAACGGATCCATTACTCTTGAATCAAAGTTAGATGTTGGAACAAAAATCACAATAACGATTTAAATACGGCAACTGATTGTCGTATTTTTTTCGTTAAAATGATATAATAGTTATGTTAACTTGAATATACAAAATTATTAAACGATTTAGAAAGGAGTAAAAAATGCAAAGAATTGCTATTCTAACAGATACTACATCTGATGTAGATCCATCGATTATTAAAGAATACAATATTGTAGAAGTCCCTCTTCAAATCATTTACAATTCGGAAGTTACATATAAAGATAAGTATGAAAAAAATATTGACGACGTTATCAATGACATTAATAGTAACACTATTAGTAGTTCTCTTCCCTTAGCAAGTGATTTGATTGACAAAATAGAAAAGATCATATCAGAAGGATACACACATATTATAGCTACATGCATGAGCTGTGGAATTAGTGGTACTTATAATCTATTTCAACAAATTTTAAGCTTATACTCTGATAAAATTACATATCATTTGATAGATTGCAGGTCATGTTCTATGGGAATGGGTTTTCTAATTGAAAAAGCTGTAACAATGAATGAAAGTGGAAAAAGTTTCGAAGAAATTGTAGAAGAATTAGAAAAGCTAAAAACAAAAGAGGATTTCTTTTTTACTGTAGATAAATTAGACTATCTTTACACAAGTGGTAGAATTAAACGCTCAAGTAAAGTCGTTGGAAATCTATTAAACATTAAACCAATTATTACCTGTATCAAAAAAACCGGTAATTTGGAAGTTATAGATGCAGTAAGAGGCAGAAAAAAAGTCAACCAACAAATCCTTAATTATATAATTGACTTCGCAGCTAACAATCAAATAGACAATATCTATATAATGCATTCAAACCTACAAGAAAATGCAGATGAATTAGAAAAAGTAATACAAGATTACTATCCTAATGTTAAAATTTATAAGAGACCTATTTCTAGTCTTTTTGTTATACATACAGGTCCTCATATCTACGGGGCAGTCGTAACATTAAAATAAGGAAGGCATGATGCCTTCCCTTTTTAATTTAGTTTAATTTAGTTTGATCTAGTTTATTTTAATCCACTTTTATTTTCTTCTTCTTTTTTGTTTTTCAAGTTGAATTCTTTTCTTGTCATAACATCAACTACTTTGCAGTTAACTTCTACAACATCTAATCCAGTCATTTTCTTTACACTTTGTTTTACAACTTCTTGTAGTTGTTGGAATACTTTTACAGCTGATACGCCATATTCTAATATTACTGATACATCAATTGCAGCTTCTTTTTCGCCAACTTCAGCATCAATACCTTTAGTTGCATTATATCCACCGAAAGTTTCTTGAATTCCTGAGAAGAATCCACCTTCCATATCTAAAACACCAGGAATTTCTCTAACTGCTATTGCAGCGATTTTTTGAACTACAGAGTTATCAAAAGTTAATTTTGATTCGTGTTTTTGTTCCTTTTCTTTTTCAGCTTTTTCTTCATTTACTTTGTTTACTTCATTGTATTTTTTTTCTTCCATCATTCTAATCTCCTTTTATACTATTATACTATTTTATTTCCTAAATAAATTCATCAAAAATCTGATAAATTTAGGATTACCTTCTTTATACAATCCATAACCATAACCTATACCAAAAAGTAATAGTATTAAGATTGTTGCCCAAAAACCAAGTTTTAAAATTAAAAGTGCAATTATTACGCCTAAAATTCCATACTTAGTTGGTTTCCTTAACCCTGATAAATTTTTTATTAACCTTTCGTCAAATTTATCTTTTGAATCTTCTTTTACAAATATTACTTCCTTTTGTTCATCCGGGGATTGAAAATTGTCCAACATACTTTTATTGTTCATTTTTGCCCCCTATACTACCCTTTTGTTTGTAGATTTTGCCAAATCCAAGAATTTTACAGTAATATCTTTAACTTTGTAACCAGTTAAAGTTTCCAGATTAGTTTTGATATCATTTTTGATGTTTTCACCAAGACCTCCTACATTTGACATATCCCTTACTCCAACCTCTACATCACAATTCATATATGGTTCATTTGAATTGTTGACTCTTACATTAACATTAGAAGTTCTGACATCATTAAATCTATTTACTGTACTTTTTACAGTATTTTCAAGTGCATCTGTAGATATCATAACTTCTCCATCCTTGTCTCTTGAGATCAAGAAATCACTTAAATTATCAGAGAATATTGCTTTAAACATTATTATAAGTGCCCCTAGTAAAATTAAGGCTCCAATAACTGCTAATATATAAAAGCATACCTCATTCATCATGAGCTCTCTGAGATTATAACTAACTTGCCCAAAATTGAAAACTGTGAAAAACATTACTAAAGAAAACAAAATCAGTAATATTGAAAACAATATATGAACAAATTTTTTAAATCCACTCATAAAACCTCCTTGTAAATTATTGATATGTTTGCTACTTGTTATATATACCACTTTTTAATAAATCCTAAACAATAATTTGTTAAATTATGAAATTTAATCTTTATTAATTGTTTTAAAAATGGTTTTAACCTCTAGCCCTTAATTTAATTATACCCTTCTTATAAATTTCTAAACATTTTAAAAATTAAAAAATCCGAAAAATCACACAATTTGTTCAACTCTGATTTGTAAAATCATTTAGAGTGTATATAAATACTGAATAGAATTACAATATAGGTTAATTTAAAGGAGGCAAATTTATGAAAATTAAAAATGTAACAGTGGCTGGTGGAGGAGTTTTAGGATCTCAAATAGCATTTCAAACTGCTTTTAAAGGCTTTGATGTAAACGTATGGTTAAGAAGTGAAGGTTCTGTAGATAGAGCTAAGCCACGTTTTGATGTATTAAAAGAAACATATCTAAGTATAATAGATAGAATTAAGGTTGGATTATCTGATGAAAACACTGTTAACTCAGTAATTATACCTAGAGGTATTTCTACTGAACAATTAGCAATTGATGATAATGAAAATTTAAAAAAAGATGTAGAAGAAGGATTTAATAGGATTCATCTTTTAACAGACTTAGAAAAATCAGTTGAAAATTGTGATTTATTAATTGAAGCTGTTTCTGAAAATCCAGAACAAAAATCAGATTTTTATAAAAATTTGGCAAAAGTATTAAATGATAATAATATAGTTGCAACAAATTCATCAACATTATTACCAAGTTCATTCAAGGATTTACTTCCTCATCCAGAAAAATATCTTGCTATTCACTTTGCAAATGAAATTTGGAACAATAATACAGCAGAAATTATGGGACACAGCGAAACTTCCCATGAAGTATACGATTAAGTTGTTAACTTCGCAAAAGATATAGGAATGATTCCATTAAAATTAAAGAAAGAACAACCGGGATATCTACTAAATTCACTATTAGTTCCATTATTAGATGCAGCAATGACTCTAAAGGCTTTAGACATAGCTGACATCGAAGATATCGACAACGCTTGGAGATACGAAACAGGTGCTCCATTTGGACCTTTCCAAATAATAGATGTAGTCGGTCTTAAGACTGCTTATAATATCACTTTAAATAAACCAGATGTAAATGATGAAAATTCTGTAACATATCAGAATGCACAAATGTTAAAGAAATATATAGATGAAAACAAATTAGGTAGAGGAACAAAAGAAGGTTTCTATAAATACTAATTAAATTGAAACAAGCTCTTGATAAAATCAAGAGCTTGTTTGTTTTCAAAATATTATATTAGTCAATCCAACCGTAAGCTTTCATTAATACTTCAACTGGCTTTCTTCCTTCGTGACCATTGATTAGCGGCTGAGTATCTGTATTTATTGCGTGAATAAAATCTTTGTATAATGGAGTGTGTCCGTTTCCGTACACATTATCGATAGATTTATCATCTTCCAATTCTCCGGTTTCAGATTCATCTTCAAATACCCAAGTTTTTATTTCGTTAACAGCTAAACCACCGATAACGGCAGTTCCTGTTGAGCCAAATACAGAAATAGTTTCTTCAAGATTTTTAGGATAAACATCGGCACTACCTTCCAATAGTCCAATTCTACCGCTCTTAAATCTCATCAGAATTACGCCGTAATCTTCCATTTCTATGTCTCTTAGGAAAGTTTCTGTTTCAGCCTTTACGCTTACTAATTCATCGTCCATCATCCATAACAGCAAGTCTAGTGCATGTATACATTGGTTCATCAATGTACCACCATCTAATGCCTTTGTTCCTCTCCATGGAGCTAAGTTATAGTAGTTTTGATTTCTGTTCCATAAAACCCTTGCTGTGATGTTTGTCATCTTTCCAAATTTATTAGCGTCAATTGTCTTTTTCAATTTTTGAATTGGAGGATTAAATCTATTTTGGTGACACACTCCAACTTTTAATCCTTTTTCATCAGCTAACTTATTAATTTTATCTATTTCTTCCAAACTCATAGCCATTGGTTTTTCAATCAATACATGTTTTGATTGTTCTAAACAGTAAAGAGCTATCTCACCATGATAACCACTTTCTGTTGAAATAGAGCACATATCCATGTCGACTTCTTCTAACATTTTTTTGTAATCAGTGTATACTTTTACATCTCTGTCAGAAAATCTTTCCAAATATTCATCTCTTTTTTCGATGGCTCTTTCTTCAATAATATCGCATACTGCAACTAATTCCATTTCTGAATCATTGTTTGCAATACCTTCAACGTGTTTATAAGAAATTCTACCACAGCCAATGATTGCGCATTTAATTTTTTGCATATTACCTCTTATAATAATTCTATTTTATCTTTATTGTTTTCTACGTTTCTTGTAGCATATTTTGTATCAAATACAAATGGTGCATTGTCTACAACCATTTGATAATCAACATTTGTGTGATCTGCAGTTATTACAACTAAATCGTAGCCTTTAACTACTTCTGGATTAATTTCTTTTAATGAGTATGTCTTAGATCCATCTGGGTTGAAATAAGAAGGATTGAATCCATCATAATAATCTACGATTGCTCCTTCTTCTCTGAATTTATCCATTACAACAAATGCAGGAGAATCTCTCAAATCGTCGATATCTTTTTTATAAGCAATACCTAAAATTAAAACTTTGGAACCATTTAATGGTTTTTTGAATTTTCTAGACAAAATTTTCATTGATCTATCTACTACCCATTCAGGCATGCTATCATTCACAGTACCACTTGCTTCAATGATTGGCATGTGTACGTCGTATTCTCTTGCTTTCCAGGTCAAATAGAATGGATCCAATGGTATACAGTGTCCACCTACACCAGGACCTGGATAGAATGCTTGATATCCATAAGGTTTTGTCTTAGCAGCATCTACTACTTCCCACATATTGATATCCATTTTATTAGCTAGTTTAGCAAATTCATTTACCAATCCGATATTTACATTTCTATATGTGTTTTCAAGAATTTTTTCCATTTCAGCAACTCTTGGTGAAGATACAGTCATAACTTCTCCTTCAAGTACATTTCTGTACAATGCTGCTGCAACTTCTGTAGATTCTGAACCAATTCCTCCAACAACTTTTGGAGTATTCTTAGTTTTGTATTGTTTGTTACCTGGATCTACTCTTTCAGGAGAGAATGCTAAGTAAAAATCTTCTTCACATTTTAAGCCTGAACCATTTTCCAATATAGGTCTCATTAATTCTTCAGTAGTTCCTGGATAAGTAGTGGATTCTAATACAACTATAGATCCTTTTTTCAAATGTTTAGAAACATCTGTAGTTGATTTTTCAACGTAAGAAATGTCTGGTTGTTGGTAAATATCCAATGGTGTTGGTACAGCAATAGCTATGAAATCACAACTTGCAACCGATTCAAAATCACTTGTAGCTCTTAATTTTCCAGATTCAACAATAGCTTTTAATTCTGAATCAACAACATCACCAATATAATTAACTCCATCATTAACCATTTGAACTTTTTCAGGTTGTACATCAAATCCAATAACAGTATAACCGGCTTTTGCCTTTTCAACTGCTAATGGCAATCCTACATAACCTAATCCCACAACCCCTACTACTAGAGATTTATCTTCGATTTTTCCCAATAATTCTTCTTTTAAATTATTCATTTGATACCTCACTCAATTTATAATCATTTAATAAATATTTCTTGTCACATTTTTCACATATATAATCTGTGAGGGAAACTCTTTTTAGGTTTTCTCCACATGAACATGCATATCCATGATGTCTAGCTGGATTTCCTACTACAATTTCGTAATCCCCGACATCTTTTGTAACAACTGCTCCTGCTCCAATTATAGCATATTTGCCAATTGTGTTTCCACAAACAATAGTCGCATTGGCGCCAATAGACGCGCCTTCTTTAATAGTTGTTTTTCGATATTCATCTTTTTTCTCAATAAAAGCCCTTGGATTAATAACATTTGTAAATACACAAGAAGGTCCTAGGAACACACCATCTTCACAAACAACACCAGTATACACACTAACATTATTTTGAACTTTACAATTATTACCAAGCGTAACATCTGGAGAAATAACAACATTTTGACCAATATTACAATTTTCTCCAATAGTGCTACCTGACATCACATGACTAAAATGCCAAATTTTAGTACCTTTACCAATCTTTGTCTCTTCATCTATATAGCAAGACTCATGAGCAAAAAAGTCCATTATACTATCTCCTTTATAGAATTAATAATATATTCTCTTTCTTCATCGTTCATTTCTGGGAACAATGGAATAGCAAAAGTTCTTTCTGAAAGATATTCCGCATTAGGGAAATCTCCCTTCTTATATCCTAAATCATTAAAAGCTTTTTGTAAATGCATAGGAACCTTGTAATAAGTTCCAGTAGCGATGCCTTTTTCTTTTAATTTTGATTCTATTTCTTCTCTGTTTTCAGATTGTAAAATAAATAAATGGAAAACGTGCTTTCCGCCTTCAGTTTCTGTTGGCATTACCAATGAAGTATCCTTCAAAGCTTCGATGTATCCGTGTGAAATACTTCTTCTGTTTTCTGTATATTCGTCTAAATGCTTTAATTTAATTCTCAAAATAGCAGCCTGGATTTCGTCTAATCTTGAATTGTGACCGATTAAATAGTTGTAGTATTTCAATGGATTGTAAACAGTATTATCTCCTGAATTTTGTTCCACAACCTCAAATTCTTCATCATTTAATATAGCATAAGCTTTCATCCCATTTTCGCCACTACCGTGAACCTTCAATGCTCTCATAATAGTTGCCAAATCATCATCATTAGTTGTGATCATTCCACCATCACCAAAACATCCTAAGTTTTTTGTAGGGAAAAATGAGAAACAAGCTACATCTCCTAAATTACCTACATTTTTGCCATTATATTGTGAATTAATTGCTTGTGCTGCATCTTCAACAACATACAAATTATGTCTTTTTGCAATATCATTTATTTCATCCATTTTACATGCATTTCCAAATAAATGAACACAAATAATTGCCTTTGTTTTCTCTGTAATCTTTTCTTCTATTTGAGAAGGATCGATATTATAAGTATCCAATTCAACATCACAAAATACAGGTGTAGCTCCGATAAATCTTATAGCTTCAGCTGTTGCAAAGAAAGTGTAATCAGTAGTTATAACTTCATCTCCTTCTTTGATTCCCAAAGACTTCAACGCTATAATCAATGCATCAGTTCCATTTCCAACTGTAATTGCATGTTTGACACCAATTTTATTAGCTATTTCTTTTTCAAATTCTTTAACATTTTCACCCATTATATATTGTGCATTTTTGAAACACTCTAATACACTTGTATTTACTTCTTCTTCAATGTCTTTATATTGTCTTTTCAAATTCAACAATGGTATATTCATTAAAATCCCCCATTTAAAGTTTTAAATATATGTTCCAATTTATCAGTTAAAATTTTGTAATCATAATTTGCTGCTGCTTCTTTAGAATTTTCACAAAATTGTTTATAATCAATATCTTTTAAATTATAAAAGTACAATATTCCTTCCTTTAAAGCATCTGCAGAACCACTTTTTACTGTCTTACCACAGTTAAATTTTTCAATGATATCATAATTACATTTTAAATTAGATAATATAGGTTTGTTTGCAGCTAAATACTCAAACAGCTTATTAAAACTCATTCCATATTTATATAAATTAATATCTTGTCCAGTAATTACATTCAAATCTGACCTTGTAACTATAGAAGGAACATATCTTTTGTCAACAGAACCTTTAAAAACAACATTTTTTTGTGAATTTTCTCTAACTTTTTTTATAAGGCTTGCTTCAAATTCACCTTTCCCATAAACAATAAGTTTTATATCTTCATAATCAGAAAGTTTATTCATTGCATCAATCAAAGTATCAACTTGATTTGCTCGTCCTAAAGCGCCTGTATAAACAACTTTAAAGATATTTTTATCATCTAAATCTACATCTTCCAAATGATATTTTTTTATTGATTCATTGAAATCTTCTAGTACAACTCCATTATTTATGTGAAATACATTATCTCTATTAATTCCTCTTGATTTCAGATAGTCTTTTCCGCCCTCCATTGTGAATATTAAAGCATCTGAAGACTTATACACAGATTTCTCAATAGCATATAGGATTTTTGCCACAGGATGATTTTTACTGAATTTACCCATTTCTATAAAAGTTTCTGGCCATAAATCTCTTGTTTCACAAATTAATTTAGCGTTATTATTTTTGGCTATTTTTCTTGAAGCTAACCAAGTTAAACTATGAGGTGCAGAACAATAAACAACATCAGCCCCAGAGTATCTTTTAGATACTGATAATAGGTTTTTATAGAATTGTACCATATTAATTACACGATCTTTGCCATTCCCAGTGTAATTTTTTGCCTTAATATATACAAATTTCAAGGAATCAATTATTTCTTCTTTATATTTTTTTTCATCATTAATCACATTTAAATCTGTACCGTGAGTAGTAGATGCTGTAAATAGCGTTACTTTATGTCCTCTTTTTTGTAATTCTTTTGCAAAATTATAGTGTCTTAAATATCTACCTTTTCCTGGAACATCTATATAATGATTTATAATCCAAATATTCATAAAACTCCTATAAAATCTTCAATGTTTGAAGAATTATTTTAATATCATTTAATAAATTAATATTTTCAATGTATTGTTTGTTTAGTTCGATTTTATTAGGCATAATTTCTTCAACATATGTCTTTTCAGGATTGTCAGATTTATCCAAAATTTCTGATTCATCTCTGTATTTTATACTTGCCAAATCCGTAATTCCTGGTCTAATTTTCAAAATATCCCTGTCTGAATCAGAATACATATCAACATACTTTCTAACTTCAGGTCTCGGACCAACAAAACTCATATCTCCGACCAATACATTGAACAATTGTGGAAACTCATCTAATTTAGTTTTTCTCAAAAACTTTCCTACTTTCGTTATTCTAGGATCGTCTCCAACTGTTATTGCCATTCCCAATTTTGGAGCATCTACAACCATCGTTCTAAATTTCAAAATTGTAAAGTCCTTATTATTTTTCTTAACTCTTTTTTGCTTGAAAAACACAGGACCTTTTGAATCTAATTTTATAGCAATGGAAATTATAATCATTGGGATTGCCATAACTAAAATTCCAAATAAAGATGCTAAAATATCAAATAATCTTTTGATGAAAAGATTAAATTTGCTATTTTTAAGGATTTCATCTACTCGATTATCCATATTATTTACCACTAACTATATCCTTGTAAGTTTCGATTACATATGCTACTTCATCATCTGACAATAATGTGTGAAGCGGCAATGTTATTTCGTTTTTGTATTGTTCAAAAGTATTAGGATAATCTTTAATGTCAAATCCTAAATTTTTGTATCCTGTCATCATTGCAATTGGTTTGTAGTGAACATTAGTAGCAATGCCTTTTTCTGCCATCTTGACGATTATATCGTTACGAGTTTGTTCATCTATACCCTCAACTCTTGTTAAATACAAATGACCGTTACTTGTATAATCTTTTCCAAAATGATTTAAATAACTTATTGAAGTATTATCAAAACCATCATTATACATTTTGATTATTTCTTTTCTTCTAGCTAATAAATCATCATATCTTTCTAATTGTGCAAGCCCAATTGCTGCTAATATATCCGGCATATTGTATTTGTAATAAAGGCCTTTAATGTCGTATTCCCATGCACCTAATTTTGTTTTGGCTAATGCATCTTTGTTTTGTCCATGTAAGGAATATAATTGTAAATCATTGTAAATCTTATCTACATCACCAATGTTTATAGCAAGCATTCCACCTTCAGCTGTAGTAAAGTTTTTAACAGCATGGAAAGAGAAAGAAGCTATATCTTGGAATGATCCAATCTTTTTGCCTTTATATGTTGAACCTAAAGCATGAGCGCTATCAGAAATCAAAGCAACTCTTCCCAATGATTCTTGAATTTCGTTTGAAGGTCTGAATATTGATTTCTTAGCTTCAATAATTTCGTAAATTTTATCGTAATCAACAGGAACTCCTGCGATATCAACTGGAATAATAGCCTTAGTATTTTCGTTTATGGAATCATATAATTTATCATAATCCATAAAGTATGAATCCTTTTGAACGTCTACTAATTTAATTGTAGCATCCAAATGATCTATAACTGAACAGCTTGCAGTATAAGTGTAAGCCGAAGTAATACATTCATCCTTCTTACCATTTACGCCCAAAATTCTAAGCGCACATTCCAATGCAGCAGTTGCTGAATTAAAGCAACAAGTCTTTTTTGATTGTGTATATTCTTGTAAGTTTTTTTCTAATTGTTTGGTTTTTGGTCCAGTTGTAATCCAACCGGATTTTAATGCGTCTACCACTTCTTCAATTTCTTTATCAGAAATATCAGGTGGTGAAAATAAAATGTTCATAAACAACTCTCCTTATTTCACTAACTATATATTATACCACTAATCTGTGAAATTTTAGATATTAATAACGAAAAAGTTGACAAATTGTAGCATTCTTCCAAATTTAAAATTTAAATATTCATAAACATTTCATAATAAAATGATATAATAATGATAGGTGATAATATGAAAAATGAAATCTTGTTGAACAATGGTTTAAGAATCACAAAAGCAAGGAAACTTATTATATCGATTTTAGACAAAACAGAACAACCTATATCTGCAGAAGATTTGTATGAGATTTTTAAGGAGAAGGAAGAATCCAATTTGTCTACAATTTACAGGAATTTAAAAATATTAAAAAATAAAGGAATAGTTGAAATTGTATGTGAAATTGATGGTATTTCATATTACAGATTAAAAGGCAAAAAACATAAACACAGCATAATTTGTGAATCTTGCGGCAAAATCATTCCTATCGATCATTGTCCTGTCGAAAAAATAGAGACGGATTTGGAAAACAAAACCGGTTTCAAAATTGACTCACATACTCTTGAATTTAGAGGAATTTGTCCGGATTGCCAAAATAAAAATAAATAAATTAAACAAAAGCATGACTTTGATGTAAGTCATGCTTTGTTTAATTTATTTGCCGTTTTTCACTTTCAGAATTTGAGACATTATCGAAATAGCTATTTCTTCTACAGATCCATCATCAATATCAAGCCCTACTGGAACATTAATACTATCGACTAAGCTCTTGTCCACATTTTTTTCTATCAAATTTCGTTTTAACGTGTCTGCTTTTTTCCTTGAGCCTAACATTCCGAAGTATTTATGGGGTTTGTTCAAAATATTAAAGGCAACTTCTTCGTCGTGCTTATGGTCTCTAGTTGCAGATATAATAAAAGTATCAGGTGTAAATCTCAAATCATCAATCGAATCTTCGATTTCTTTATTGATATATTTTTTAATATTAGAAAAATCTTCGTTATAAATAAAATCGTCCCTATCATCAACAACTATAACTTCAAAATTTGTTAAAGTTGCAATTCTGGCTAGTTTTTGAGAACAGTGACCAGCTCCAAAAATAATCAAAGTTGGTTTAGGAAAAAACACTTTACCAAATCCACTAGCTCTACCTCCACAACTCATACTAACTTTTTCTCCCTCATTAAGAACATAATCAAATTCGAAGTCACTATCTTTTTTTAAGTTTTCAATAGAATCTTTGATTACTTGGTGTTCGATAGCACCACCTCCTACAGTTCCAAAAGTTTTTCCGTCTTCACGAACAGCCATAATGTTTCCTTGTTTCCCAGGAACTGATCCTCTATTTTTAAACAATGTTACCATCATACATTTATATCCATCTTCCAAAGACTTATACATTTCTAACAAAACATCATTTTGCATACTTTTCTCTCCTGTTTTCTAACATCATAATCGCTTCCAAAACCGCCCCACCAATTGCTCTAGCTTTATCGCTAATTGTAAAACAATTTTCTACTTCTTCATATCTCGGATCAATATCAATTATTTTAAGTCCTTTTTTGACCTCAAAATTATCTCTAATCATTCCGCGTATAACGCCATCTAAAGTCGCTCTTATATAATTATCTCCGACTTTTGCTATAATCTCTTCCTTATTAACAATATCTGAAATGCTTTTAATATGTGTAAATTGACCATCAAAATCAGAGTATATAACTCTTTCATTGGAAAATCCATCAATAATTCCTGGAATACCTGTGTTTTTCTTTGCGAATCCTTGTTTGATAATTCTTGCTAAATCATGTCCACGCATAGTTTCAATCACAATATCGCAATCAACACCTGCTTCAAAACCAGGTCCTAAGCCTATCGTAATATCAGCCATTTCTTTTTTTAATCCAGTGTTTTTCTTCGCTAATATAGCGTCCACCACTACATCAAATTTCATCTTATTTAATATTGTAAGTTTTGGATCTACTATTATCACAGGATTGTATCGTTCTAAGTATTGTCCAATTTCATCTAAATTTTCGCACAAAACAGCTTCTATATCTTCTACAACTGTTTTTTTCTCATAAATTGCCTCAGAAAGTGACACTTTTCTTCTTATACTACTTGGATTTGAAACTTCAGTAACAACACATTTGAACCCAGCACGAACAAGTTTTTGAATTGTACCAGTGGCTATATCACCTGCGCCTCTAATTAAACAAATTTTCTGCATTTAAAATCCTTTCATAATCTTCACTCGTGTCTATGTCCATTAGTTCCCTTTCATAATTTACATCTACATATTTTACATCATTCAAATTCTTGTTCTTAACTATTGAACCTTTTTCGTCATTTTTCAGTGATAATAATTGATTAAAAAATTTGTTTGAGAAAATTACAGGATTTCCAACTTTATCATTAAACTTCAATTGACAAATCTTGTCTTTTTCAAATGAATTAATTAATTTTTCTATTGAAATTTCTGTTAATAATGGCTGGTCAGAAACTAGGAAACAAATACCATCCATCTCTTTGAAATATTTGACTCCTAATTTGATTGATTCGCTTTGTCCAATTTCATTGTTCGGATTATTAATAGTTTTGATTCCGATTTTTTTGCAATATTTTATTATCGTAGAATTATTCGTAATTACAACTCTATCATAAAAGTTTGATTTTGCTACCAAATCAATAATATATTCAAAAATAAATTTATTATTATATTTCAGCATTAATTTGTCAGATTTCATTCTCTTGGACAAACCACTTGCCATTATTACTGCGCCTATTTTCAAAATTATCACCTAATCTATTATACACTTTTAGTTTATTGCAATCAAAAACCTCTTTATCTTAATTGATAAAGAGGTTTTTGGGATAAAAATTATTGTCTATTCAAAGCGCCTTCAACCATTTGCAACAATAATACTCTTGTTGTGATTTTTCCAACGCTATTTGCCAATACTTTTACGTTAACTTCTGGATTAACATCGCCTGATAATTTTCCGTTTTCATCCAAGCTAACTCCAACATCTACTACATAAGAATCTTCAGTAAAGTAAGAATCATCAAACATTTTAGCTTTTCCAACTGCAGTTACAACCAAATCAGCGTTTTTAGTAAATGATTTTATGTCTTCTGTCCTAGAATGACACATTGTAACAGTCTTGTTTTCTTTTATGAGCATATTGAAAAGTGGTTTACCTAAAACTAATGATCTGTTTACGATTACTACGTTTTTAACGTCAAAGTTGTAGTATTTAACTATTTCAACAACAGCTCTAGCTGTAGCTGGATAATATGCATCTTCTTCTGCTGCCAAAACTTTTCCTAAGTTAACCATTCCCATCGCATCTATATCTTTTTCTGGAGCTATTATATATTGAATTTCTTTTTCCAATTTTTTATCTTTTAATGGTCTAAACATCAATATACCGTCGTGTGTTTCATTTAGTTCTTTGATAGTTTGAATTAATTTTTCATTTTCTCCTTCTTCTAAAACTATTTGATCACAAGTTATGTTCAACTTAGCGCAGTTGTTTTTTACAGCTTTTTCGTAAGAAATATCTCCTGCATTTTCACCAACTCTTACAGTAGCAACTTTAACTTCTCTGCCTAATTTTTCTACACCATCGATAATTCTTTTACCCAAATCTTCTCTAAGTTCTTTAATGTCTAAAACGTTCATAAAAGTATCCTTTCTATTTGTTCTTTTTTTGTATCGTATATTAAAAATCCAGCTTGACCATCTCTTGGATAAGTTACAGATCCTGGATTGATAACCCAAACGCCATCAATTGTTTCATTAAAATACCTATGCGTATGTCCATACAAACACATTTTGCAATTTAAAGATTTGCTCTTTTCGACCAATCTTGTCACTCCTGAAGATACATTGTACTTATGCCCGTGTGTTATGAAAATATTTTTATCAGAAATTCTAATAACCTTGTCATATTCACCACCAGCAACATAAAAATCGTTATTTCCTTTTACATAAATGACTTCTACTTTTAATAAATCTTCAAGTAAAATTGCATCATCGCACACATCTCCTAAGTGAACGATGATGTCAATTTCTTTATCAAATAAATAGTCATAAACTTTTGAGATTTTGTTATGTGTATCACTAATTATTGCTACTTTCATTTAAACCTTTCAAGATGATTTTGGCGTTTTCCAAAGCTCTTTTTCTGTGACTAATCTTGTTTTTCTCACAATCTTCCATTTGTGCAAAACTTTTATCGTAGCCATCTGGCATGAATATACTATCATATCCGAAACCATGTTCTCCACATTCTTCAAGTAAAATCTTGCCATCTACTCTGCCTTTTGCTTGATGAATTTCATTATTTGAATCTATGATTGTAATCACAGTTTCAAAATAAGCGCTTCTATCTTCTTTTTCTTTCAATTCAGATAAAAGTTTTTGACGATTTTTACTATCGTCACATTCATCTCCTGCAAATCTCGCAGAGTATACTCCAGGTCTTCCATCCAAAGAATTTACGAAAAGCCCAGTGTCATCACTCATTACAATATCATCTGTGTATTTTTTTAGAAATTTAGCTTTGATAAGCGAATTTTCTTCCAAAGTTTCTGAATCTTCCACTGCACCTTCATTTATACCCAATTCAGATTTGGAATACACATCATAGGTTAAATCAGAAAGTATTTCTTTTATTTCAGAAACTTTTCCTTTGTTTCCTGTAGATAAATATATTTTCTTCATTAGATTTTAGATTTTCTCTTTTATTAATTCGTTGAATTTTTGTGGATTTCCTTTACCCTTTGACTTTTTCATGCATTGTCCAACTAAGAATCCTATTGCACGATCTTTACCATTTCTGATACTTTCGATAGATTCTGGATTTTCAGCTACAACTTCATCTACAATTTGTTGTAAAAGATTATCGTCATCAACTTGTAATAATCCTTTTTCTTTGACATAAACTTCTGGATCAAAGTTTTCGTTGAACATTTCTCTCAGAACTTTCTTTGCAGTTTGATTATTTATCTTTTTAGCTGAAGAAAGTTTAATCAATTTTGCCAAATTTTCAGCAGACATTTTCATTTCTTCAATTTCAATTTCATTTTCGTTTACTTGACGAAGAACATCTCCCAATAACCAATTTGATGATTGAACAGGATCATTTGAAATTTCAACAACTTTTTCGTAGTAGTCTGCTAAGTATCCATTTCTAGTTAAAATATCAGCATCGTATTCATCAATCTTGTATTCGTTCATGAATCTTTCTTTACGCATTTCTGGAAGTTCTGGTAAATTCTTTTTGATTTCTTCGATATAAGATTGTTCTACATAAGTTTTAGGAATATCGCCTTCAACTGAAAATCTATAATCATTTCCTTCTTCTTTGTGTCTCATAACTATTGTAGTTTGAGTATCTTCATCCCATCTTCTAGTTTCTTTTTCGCCAATTTTGTTTTCCTTAGCTAGTTGCATATGTCTTTCTTGTTCGTAAATTAAAGCTTTTGAAACTGATTTGAATGAGTTTAAGTTTTTGATTTCAGAAATTTTAGTTTTAAAATCAGAATCTTCATCGTAAACATTGATGTTAACATCACATCTTAATGATCCTTCGCTCATCTTAACATCTGATATTTCCAAATATTTAATTCTTTCTCTTAAAGTTTCTAAGAATTCTCTCGCTTCATCAGGATTGCTCATATCTGGTTCACTAACTATTTCAATTAGTGGAACTCCCGCTCTGTTATAATCCATTAGAGTGTTTCCACTTTCGTTGTGGATTGATTTACCAGTATCTTCTTCTATGTGAATTCTTCTAATTCTAACTTTTTTATTTTTAGTTGAAGTTTTTAATTCGATATATCCATTTGTACAAAGTGGTTGATCTTCTTGTGTAATTTGATATCCTTTAACTAAATCTGGATAGAAGTATTTTTTCCTGTCCATCTTAAATTCATTAGCAATGTCACAATC
Organism: Finegoldia sp. P2-F-LR; assembly: GCF_052932265.1. NCBI lineage: Bacteria > Bacillati > Bacillota > Tissierellia > Tissierellales > Peptoniphilaceae > Finegoldia > Finegoldia sp. P2-F-LR. The sequence goes on from NZ_JBRFJF010000013.1 coordinate 37,561, forward strand.
AAAAGCAAGTCCAGCCATGATAGCATATCTTAAAGCTTGTTTGTTCATGTGAGGAAGTGCTCCTGGATGACCTAAACAAATTGGGCAGACATTTGTATTTGGGATTTGTCCAAACTCATTCTTACAACCACAAAACATTTTAGTTTTAGTCGATAGTTCTACGTGAATTTCCAATCCTATAAGTGTTTTTAAGTTCATGCTATCTCCTTTCAAACGCTAAAGCTGCATTCAATAAATTTTCTTCGTCGTGACTATTTGCAATTAGTTGCAAACTAGTAGATATTCCTGATTTGTAAGGAATTGAAATAGCACACAATCCACTCAAGTTTACAATTACATTAAAAATACCAGAATCATACACAGCCAATGGATCGTCTTTTCTGCTGTCTAATTCATAAGGTAAGCTTGTCATTGTAGGTGTGGCGATTAAATCAAATTCTTTAAAGATATTTTTGAATTCTTGTGAAAGCAGATTTCTAACTTTTAAACCTTGTTTGTAAACTTTTTGGTCGTTGGAACTTGCTAGATAAAAAGTTCCCATAGCAATTCTTCTCTTAACTTCTTCTCCAAATCCTTCACTTCTAACCTTAACAAATAAATCTCTCGTATTTTCATAATCATCTGTCAAATATCCATATCTAATTCCATCAAATCTTGACATATTAGATGACACTTCACTTGTTACGATTACGTTGTATAAAGCATTTGCGTATTTTAAATATTCGAAGTCGATTTCAACTAAATCTGCTCCCATATTTTTTAGAATTTCTAATATTTCTTTGTATTCTTTGATAACTGTCTCATCATTGCTATATTTTTTCAAATCAACAACGGCAATTTTTTTGCCTTTGAAGTCATAATCTTTCTTTTTAACATTTACTTCAGATTGTATTGTGGTCATATCATTGTCATCGTGACCTGCAATTACATTGTAAGTATCCATTATGTCTTCAACAGAATTTGATAATATACCAACTTCATCCAATGTATTAGCCATTGATTGAACGCCGAATCTTGAAATTGAACCATACGTTGGCATAAATCCAACAACATTACAACAAGATGCCGGTTGTCTACTAGATCCACCTGTATCAGTTCCCAAACTTACAACAGCCATCTCAGCCTTAACGCTAGCAGCTGATCCTGATGATGAACCGCCTGGGATTAATTTTGTGTCCACAGGATTTTTTGTAGGTCCAAAATAACTTGTTTCTGAAGAAGATCCCATTGCAAATTCATCCATATTACCCTTTCCAACTATAACGCAGTCTTCTTCTTTTAATTTTTTGATTACAGTGGCATCGTAAATTGAAACATAATCTTCTAACATTTTTGATCCACAAGTCATCTTCAAATCTTTCACATTGATGTTGTCCTTAACACTAACTGCAATACCAAACATTTTTCCCAAATTTTCGTTGTTGTTTGCTTTTTCAATTAACTTTTCAACTTGTTGGTCAACGAATGATTTGTCGTAAGTTATGAACACATTCAAATCTTTTTTTGATTCTATTAATTTATCCAAATCATTGTAGTAGTCCCTTAAACTTTCTGGATTTTCTACAAATTTATTTCTAAGATTTTCTATCATTATTCCACCACTTTCTTCAATTTAAAATAACCATACTCACGAGATTTTGCATTCTTCAACGCAACTTCTCTTGGAATTGATTCTTTTGGTGTATCTTCTCTAAGTATGCTGTGATATTGTGGCAAGAATTCCATGTATTCCACGCCTTCAGTGTCACATTCCATAATCATACTTGCAAAATCCAATACAGTATTGTATTTTTCATATAAATCATCCACGTTTTCAGTTAACTCAAGGTTAGCCAAATCATAGATTTTTACTACTTCATCTCGATTAATCATACTAACTCCTTTTTAATTCATGATTAAATTTTATCATAAATAAATTAAATTTATAAGTTGTCTAAGAATGAATTCAATTCATCTTCTGTCATTAATTTTACACCCAAATCCTTCGCTTTTGTAAGTTTAGATCCAGCTTTTTCTCCATATACCACGTAATCGGTGTTTTTGGACACAGAAGATGAAACTTTTGCTCCCAAATTCGATAACTTGTCTGTAAGTTCTTTTCTAGAATAATTCACCAAACTTCCCGTCAATACAAAAGTTAAATTATCCAATTTCTTTTCAATATTTTCAGGATTTTTGATTTTAATTCCTTTTGATAGAAGTGAATCGATAGAATGAGAAATAGTTTCGTCATGGAAAAATTCTACGATTTCTTCTGCAATAACATTTCCAATATCTTCTATTTGAATTAATTCTTCAAACTTCGCTTCTCTCAAATTATCAAAACTTTTATATTTTTGTGCTAATTCAAAGCTTGTTTTCTCACCAATTTCAGGAATTCCAAGTGCAAAAATGAAATTAGCCAAATCAACATTTTTACTCTTTTCAATTGCATTTATCAGATTTTGGCTCTTCTTTTCTTTAAATCCTTCTAATTGCAACAACTGTTCTTTTTTTACATCGTAGATTTCTTCTATTGATGTGATGTTCAGTTTTTCTAGCAAAACTTCCAACGTTTTTTCACTCAATCCATCGATATTCATTGCATTTCTACTTGCAAAATGAACCATTCTCTTAACCAATTGTGGAGTACAACTCATTGAATTTGGACAGAAAATATGAACTCCATCTCTAAATAATTCACTGTGACAATATGGACAGTAATGTGGGATTTCAATTTCTTCCGTATCTTCTTGCTCAGGATTTACAACTCCCATTATTTCTGGGATTACATCGTTTGACCTTCTAACGAAAACTTCTGAATTCAATCTTACTTGCTTTCTTTCAATGTCGTCAATATTATTAAGTGTAGCTCTTTTTACAGTTACATTTCCAATTTCTACAGGCTCCAACAAAGCCGTCGGCGTTACTTTTCCAGTTCTTCCAACATTCCATTCAACCTCTTTTACAATTGTTGTAAATCTTTCAGGCTCAAATTTGTAAGCAATTGCCCATCTTGGAAATTTATTAGTGTATCCTAATTTTTCTCTTGTTATAAAATCATTTACTTTGATTACCACACCGTCTGTTAAAACGTCGATTTCATTTCTTAATTCAAAAATCTCATCGATAAATTCTGAAATTTCTTCGAATGATGTTGCGTGTTTTTCGTATGGATACAATTTGAAATAATTATCTCCCAAAAACTTCATCATTTGTTCTTGAGTTTCAAGCCCGTTTTCTTCCAAATAATTTACATTGTAGAAATAAGCATCCAAGTTTCTTTCTCTTGTAACAGCTGGGTCTAAATTTCTAAGAGCTCCTGCTGCTGCATTTCTCGCATTTTTGAGTTTTGGTTCATGAGTTTGGTTGTATTTTTCTAATGAAGAAAGTGGCATTACTCCTTCACCCTGAATTTCCATCAATCTCGTGTCATTTATTTTCAATGGAATTGAATTGATAGTTCTCACTTGGCTTGTAATAACTTCTCCGATAGTACCGTTACCTCTTGTAGTCGCCATCACCAAATATCCCCCATCATATGTCAAATTTACTGTCAAACCGTCAAACTTAAATTCAACATAAAATTCAACTTGAGGTAATTTGTTCACGTGATTTTTATTGTAATTTTCTACAAATTCAATGGTTTTATTGACCCAATTTCTAACTTCTTCTTTGCTTTGTGCTTTTCCTAAACTGTACAACGTATTCAAGTGCACATGCTTTTCAAATCCCGATAAAACTTCTCCACCAATCCTATTTGTCGGAGAATTTGGCAGAACTATTCCAGTTTCTTTTTCAAGATTCACAAGCTCATCATACAACACATCATACTCTGAGTCCTCAATCAAAGGATCATCCAAAGTATAATAATGAAAAGCGTATTTATTTAGTATGTCTACTAAATATTTTATTCTGTCTTCCTTTTCCATTATTCAACCCTTGTTAGTGGAGCTAGTGATGAATTTAGTTTCTTCAAGCCTTTTTTGTCGAAATTAATCGTCAATTCATCACCGTTTTCTTTTTCAACAATTCCAACGATTACACCAGTACCGAACTTTTTGTGTGAAACTTTGTCCCCTGCTCTGTACTTTTCATTGTTTTTAGTAACAGTATTTTGTTTTTTAGTGATTGAAGCTGATGCTTCTGTTCTGTAATCATCAACTACTTTTGTGTTGAAGGATTCTCTAAAACTAACCTCTTTATTAGGAGATTCGTCTTTGTATTTGTTTTCCATTTCCTCTATAAACCTCGATTCAGCTTTTGTTTGAAATTCGTTAAATCTTCTTCTCGATTGTACACTTGTAATGTACAATTTTTTCCTTGCCCTTGTGATAGCGACGTAGCACAATCTTCTCTCTTCTTCTACATCTTCATCAACTCTGGATGGAATAGTACCTTCTTCAAGTCCTGTGAAAAATACAACATCAAACTCCAATCCTTTTGCCGCATGGATTGTCATCATTGATACACCTTTTGTATTATCATCAGTTTTATCTAAATCGGTCATCAAAGAAGATGTTTCCAAATATTCTCTCAAGTTTTTATCAGGATTATCTTGAACAAATTGATATAAAGACGAAATGTATTCGTCAATATTTTCCAACCTTGTCTTATCATCTCTATTAGTTGATTTTTCTAGATTCGCTCTGTATCCTGTTTTATCCAAAATATATTCCATAAGTTCTGCAACATTCAAATCGTCTTTTGGAAAGCTTTTGATTAAATAATAAAACTCTTGAAGTTTTTTTGCTGTAGCATTTGAAAAATCAGGAAGATCTGTATTTTTGATGTATTCCATCATGCTAATTCCTCTTGCTTGAGAATATTGCAACAACTTATCCATAGTTGTTTTGCCAATTCCTCTTTTCGGCTCATTGATAATTCTATTTAATGCCATATTATCATTCAAATTTTCAACAATTCTAAGATAACTAACACAATCTTTGATTTCTTTTCTATCGTAGAATTTCAATCCACCTACAACTCTATTAGGAATTCCTAGTCTATTCAATTTTTCTTCGAAGAGTCTTGATTGTGCATTAGTTCTGTACAAAATCGCCATTTCTTCGTATGGGTTTTGTCGATATCTTTCTTGCTCAATCCATTGAACCACTTGGTCTGCCTCATCTAAATCAGAATACATTCTCCTATATATAGGCATATCCCCTTCATTTTTTGCAGTCCACAAATTTTTATCTTTTCTAAGTGAATTGTTTTTAATCACAGTGTTCGCCAAATCCAAGATAGGTTGTGTTGAGCGATAATTTTGTTCTAATAAAATAACTTTTGCATTCTTAAAATCTTTTTCAAAGTTCTGAATGTTTTGTATGTTTGCTCCTCTCCAACCGTATATTGATTGGTCAGAATCTCCTACACAGCAAATATTATCGTTTTTAGAAACCAAATTTTTGATAAGCTTGTACTGAGTATCGTTTGTATCTTGGTATTCATCGACAAACACGTACTTAAATCTTTCAGAATATTTTTCTCTCAAGTCGGGATTTTCTTCGAACAACAAATTAGTCTTCACAATCAAATCATCAAAGTCTAACGAATTGTATCTTTTTAATTTGTGTTCGTATTTTTGGAATAATTCCATAGTAAAAGTGCTTAAACTTATATCAAAATCTTCTTTGTCGATATTTTTTTCTGTAGCACCTGCGTTTTTTAATCTAGAAATTGTATTGATTTCGTTTTTGATTTCGACATTTTTAGGATCTACTCCCATATCCTTTAAACATTCTTTTACAAGAGATATTTGATCTGCTCTGTCATAAACTGTAAAGTTTCTTTCGAAACCAATTCTTTCTATTTCTACTCTCAATATTCTAGAACAAATGGCATGAAAAGTTCCTATCCACATGCTGTCTACGTCTTCTTGTAAGATGTTTTCAACTCTTTCTTTCATTTCTTTGGCAGCTTTGTTTGTGAAGGTAATTGCCAAAATTTCGTATTTTGAACACAATCCTTTCTCCAAACAATATGCAATTTTGGTAGTTAAAACTTTTGTTTTACCACTTCCTGCTCCTGCCAATATCAACATAGGACCATCTGTATTTTCGACTGCTTCTCTTTGTCTGTCATTTAAATTATCTAAATTCATCATAACTCCTTATGTATCAATAAAAAAATAAGTCGCTACAACTTATTTTTTCAAATATATATTCGTCTATGTTTTCTAATGTTCATTTAGGAATAATTGCAACCATTCCTCCTCATTATTATATCACAACTATCTGATTAGCCCGAAATAAATTAGAACCAACACACCAAGAGCAATTCTGTAATAACCAAACACTTTGAAATCATTGTTTTTGATGTAATTCATTAAGAATTTAATTGTAATTACAGATACAATAAAACTTACTGCAGTTCCCAATAATAACACGAATGCTTCCATTGCTGTAAAACTAAATCCAAATTTCACAAGTTTTAGTAAACTTGCTCCAAACATTGTTGGAATTGCCAAGAAAAATGTAAATTCAGCTGCAATCGTTCTGGATAATCCTATAGCAATACCACCTAGAATTGTAGCTCCTGAACGTGAAGTTCCTGGGAACACCGCTGCAATTACTTGAAATAATCCTACAATAAAAGCTTGTTTGTAAGTAATTTTATCGACACTATCGACTAATTTTTTGTGTGATTCTTTGTTTTTATTTTCAATTATAATAAAAAGAATACCGAAAATTATTAGTGCTAATGAAATCACAAAATAATTATAAAAGTGTTCTTCGATAAAATCATCGAATTTTATACCAATAATTGCCGCTGGAATGCACGCAACAATTATTTTTGCCCACATTATCATTTTGCTTTTACTAATTGATATCAAATGAGTTTGACCTTTCTTAAATGGCCACACTTTGTTCCAATAAATTACTACAACTGCCAAGATTGCCCCCAATTGAATTACAACGGTAAACATTGATTTGAAAGCATCTGACATGTTCAATTTGATAAATTCGTCCAATAATAAAATATGACCAGTTGAACTAACTGGCAACCACTCTGTTACTCCTTCAATAATTCCTAAAAGAATAACTTTTAATATTTCTATAAACATATTTCCTCCAATTCTTAACTAATCATATTATATGAAAAATCCATACATTATTCAATCTCAAATGAAAAAAGTGCAAAAGAATTAAGATGACCTCCTTAAGTTAGTTTTTAGGTCTAACTTTTGGGGGTCAGTTCAATTTCTCTCGCACTTTATCAATTTAATTTGCTTTTATATCAGCCCAAATATCATCGTATTTTTCTACAAAATCTGATGGATCTTTAAATATTTCCATATTCTTATGCTTTGATAAATCTGGGTAGGCTGTAGCATCTTCTTGAACTTCCTTATCCAAAAGTTTTTTGGCTTCTGTAGATGGAAGAGAATAACCAATATATTCTGCATTTAATTTTGCATTCTCAGGATCTGTCATAAAATTTATAAATTTTTCGGCATTTTCCTTGTGCTTTGCATTTTTCAAAATAGCTAACGTATCAAACCTCAAGTTTGATCCTTCTTTTGGAATTACATATTCCAAGTTTTCATTTTCACCTTTAGCGACGATTGCATCACCAGAATACATTACTGCAATATCCGCTTCTTCATTTACCATTTGATTTTTCGTTTCATCTACAAGATAAGCAAGTACAATATCTTTTTGTTTTATCAATGACTCTTTTGCTTTTTCTAACTCAGCTTCATTTCTAGAATTCATTGAATACCCTAACCTTTTTAAAGCTACTCCTAAGGTATCTCTAGTGGAGTTCATCATTATGATATTATCTTTGTATTTTTCATCCCACAAAATATTCCAGCTATCCACATTTTCTTTTACTTTATTTTTATTGTAAAGAATTCCCACAGTTCCCCACATATAAGGAACTGTGTATTCGTTTTTGGGATCATAATCCAAATTTCTAAATTTCTCATCGATGTATTTGAAATTTGGAATTTTGCTGTAATCAATTTTTTCAAGCATTCCTTGCTTTATCATTTTCTCAGCCATATAATCTGAAGGAACTACAACGTCGTAATTATTTCCTCCCTCTTTTACTTTCATGTACATATCTTCATTTTGCTCAAAAGTATCATATATTACTTTAATTCCCGTTTCTTTTTCAAACTTTTCTATCAAAGCTGGCTCGATGTATTCTCCCCAATTGTAGACATACAAAACATTTGAATCATCTTTAGAGCAAGAAGTTAAAACCAATATAGTTAATAAAAATAATAAAATTTTTTTCATCTTACAATTCCTCCAATAGATTTGTTCTCTTGTGAAGAATCAATAATAGAATAACCATTACTAAAAACATGATGGTACTCAATGCATTAATTGCTGGATTTACACCTTTCTTTGCCATAGAATACACTGTAACAGATAAGTTTGACACGCCATGACCTGTAGTAAAAAAACTTATTACAAAATCATCAATACTAAGTGTAAATGCTAATAAACTTCCTGAAAATACTCCCGTTTTTATTTCTGGCAACACAACTTTTCTTAAAGTATAAAAAGGACTCGCTCCCATATCCATTGCGGCCTCTGGCAAGAATTTATTCATTTGCGATAATTTAGGCAATACGGCAAGTATTACATATGGAGTTGTAAATGTGATGTGTGATAATAACATCGTGAAAAATCCGAATGGAAAATTCATCAAGTTAAATATTACCATCAAACTTACTGCCGTCACTATATCAGGATTTAAAACAGGAAGATAATTCATATTTAAAAGCAAAGTTTTCTTGTAACCTCTCAAATAATAAATTCCTATTGCTGCTATTGTTCCTAAAATTGTAGCAATTATTGTAGCTAATATGGCAATTAGTATTGTGGTTTTAAAAGAAGACAAGATTTCTTCGTTATGCAATAATTCCTTGTACCATTTGAATGTAAATCCTACCCAGCTTCCTTTCAAACGAGAATCATTAAATGAAAATACCATTAATACAGCAATTGGACCGTAAAGAAATAAAAATACCAATACCAAATAAAATTTCTTAAAAAATTCCTTCATTTTATTCTCCTTTCTCATTTGTAAAAGCTAATGAAATTAAAATCATAACTATCAAAACAACAGAAATCGCACTACCATAATGCCAGTTTCCCGCTATTCTAAATTGATGCTCAATTATATTACCAATCAAATTGTATTTGTTACCACCAAGTAATGCAGATATTTCAAATGTAGATATAGCAGGAATAAACACCATAGTAATTCCCGTAATAACTCCAGGCAAACTCATCGGAAACACTACTCTTAAAAAAGTTTGCAACTTTGATGCTCCCAAATCGTAACTTGCTTCTACTAGTGAATAATCTGATTTGTCTAGTATTGAGAAAATAGGAAGTATCATAAAAGGTAAGAAATTGTAAACCATCCCCATTAAAATAGCTCCTTCAGTGTAAAGCATTTTTATTGGAGAAAAACCAAAATGTATCAACACACTGTTGATTATCCCATTTTTGCCAGTTAAAATAATCCACGCATAAGTTCTCAACAAAAAATTCATCCACATTGGAATAACTATCATAAGCATCAACACAGCCTTATATTTTTTGTCTACTTTACTGATAAAATATGCTGTTGGATAACCTATTAGCAAACAAATTACTGTACTTATAAAAGCCAATCTTATTGAATTCAAAAGCACTTTTACATATTTTGATGTAAAAAACCTATGAAAGTATTCAAGTGAAAATTGTGGATTGGAAAAATCTCTCAATGATCCAGTTGTAACTGAATAATAAACTATTAGAAACAACGGAAATACAATGAAAAATAATATCCAAATAGCGTAAGGAATGGATAATTTCTTAAGCTTCATTGTCGCACCTCTTCATAATATGAATATTATCTGGCTCAATGTTAATACCAACAATACTTCCTTGAGGTTTGTTGATAGTTGATTGTGCCTTGTATTTGAAATCTCCAGTATCCACAAACATTTCGTAGTGAATTCCTTTGAACCTGTCGCTAATAACCGTCCCTTTGATTTGTCCTTTATCTGGAGCAACTATCTCCACATCTTCAGGTCTAATTACTACTTGTACACTTTCGTTTTTCTCAAATCCTTTATCAACACACTTCCATTTATGATTGGAGAATTCTACCATGCAATCTTCTAAAAATACTCCGTCAATTATATTACTTTCACCAATAAATTTAGCAACAAACTCATTTTTAGGTTCATTGTATATATCCTCAGGTGTTCCGATTTGTTGAATAATACCATTATCCATAACAACAATAGTATCGCTCATAGTTAATGCTTCTTCTTGATCGTGAGTTACATAAACAAAAGTAATTCCAATTCTTTCTTGAATATTTTTGAGTTCATTTTGCATTCCTTTTCTCAACTTCAAATCCAATGCACCCAATGGTTCATCTAACAACAAAACACTAGGTTCATTGACCAATGCTCTAGCTATAGCAATCCTTTGTTGTTGACCACCACTCAAATTATTTATCTTTCTTTTTTCAAAACCAGACAAATTTACAAGTTTCAAAACTTCTGTTACTTTTTCTCTGATTAATTTTTCGTTCATTTTTTTGATTCGCAAACCAAAAGCGATGTTTTCAAATACATTCATATTAGGAAATAGAGCGTATTTTTGAAAAACTGTATTCACATTTCTCTTATAAGGTGCAATATGACTGATGTCTTTTCCTTCAAAAATAATCTTTCCAGTATCTGGAGTTTCAAATCCAGCAATTAATCGTAAAGTCGTAGTCTTTCCACAACCTGACGGTCCCAATAATGTCAAAAATTCTTTATTTCTAATGTAAAGATTCAAATCTTTTAAAATATGTTCATCTTCAAAAGATTTATTAATACCGATTAATTCAATGATATTATCCATTAAACATTCCCCCTAAAAATTTGGTGGTGACATAATCCATATCACCTTGCAGATTTTTGTGCCATTATTTTCTAAAATTCTAGTTTTATTGCACTTCGTGTAAAAACAATCACCCTTGTTTAGTTTATGTATTTCATTGTCGAGATAAATGTTGCAACTTCCCTCAAGGACATACCCAAACTCTTCTCCTTCAAATGGATTATATTCTTTAGTTTCTCCTTTTTGATTAAGCGTAATTATAACAGGCTCCATAGTGTTGACTTGAGATTTTGGAACCAGCCATGTAATAGTAGAATTCATGCTTAAATCTTCACTTGACTGATAATCGTCTTTTGTGAAAATCTCTTTTACTGAGGGCTTATCCATAAAAAAAGTTGCCATATCAGTTCCTAATGCATTTAATAAGTCATTAAGTGAATCTACAGAAGGACTTGTCAAATCTCTCTCTAATTGTGATATGAAACCTTTTGTCAAATCAGACCTTTCTGCCAATTCTTCTTGGGTCAAACCAAGTTTTAACCTCAATGATCTTATTTTTTCTCCTATTTCCATTACTATCTCCTTACTTAAAATATTAAACCAAAAGTATTATAACATAAAAGCGTATAAAACTAAACAAAAAGTTAAAAATATTTTACTAAGTTTTCGCAAAAAAATACTCTCAAAATTAATTGAGAGTATTTGATAAATTTAATTAAAAGCTTCTTCCAGCTCCTCCGCCTCCGGATGAGCCTCCTCCTCCAGAGAATCCACCGAATCCTCCAGAAGATCCGCCGCCAAAACCTCCGCCGAATCCGCCGAAGTCATCGTCATCGAATCCTCCTCCAAATCCAGGGAAGAATATTGTACCACCACGTCTTCTGCCTCTGTATCTATTATTTCTACGATTACTTCTTGATATAATGTACAGAATAATCAGAAATATTATAATTCTAGCAATAGTGTTTGTAAGTTGCTGGTCTGAACTTCTGTTTAAATTTTCTTGATATTTATCAAAATCTCCAGTTAATTCAACATCATACTCAGCAGCAACTTCACTGACAACTGCATTGAATCCTTCTTGTAAAGCGTTAGAATAATTTCCGTCTTTTAAATCATCTAGCATATATTCATCAATTATTCTTCCGACTTTACCATCGTTAAGTCTTCCTTCTATTCCATAACCTGTAATGATATTGATATGACGATTACGACCCTTAGGTTCATTTAAATCTTGTGACAATAAAATCAGAACCCCGTTTTTCTTAGTGGCATCTCCGATTTTCCATTTGTTAAACAAATCAACGCCATAATCAAACGGATCTCTTCCTTTTAAATCTTTTAAGGTTACAACAAGTACTTGTGAATCTGTTTTTTGCTCAAGTTCTACATTCGTCTTAACTATTTTATCTTTAACTTCCTGGCTAATCACACCCATCTCATCAAGATAAAAAGTATCCGGTGATTTCGGCAAATCTTGGGCAAAAGCATTTACATTAAAAATTAATAAAAAAGCTAAAACAAATGAGAATATCAATCTATATTGCTTTCTCATTATTTATTTGTCCTATTCAAAGTTAACTTGTGGTGCTTTTTGTGCTGAAGCATCTGCTTCAAAGTATTTTTCAGAGCTGAATCCCATTAATCTAGCAAATATTACTGTTGGGAATCTCTTAACTTTTTGATTATATGATTTTACAACTGTGTTGTAATTCTTTCTTTCTGTAGCGATTCTGTTTTCTGAACCTGCTAATTCATCCATAAGTTGTGTAAAGTGGGTATCTGATTTTAGTTCAGGATATCTTTCTACAACAACATTCATACCGTTTAATGCACTTGTCAATTCATCATTTGCTTTTGCTAATTCTTCTGGATCTTTGGCATTTTTTACACCAGCTCTAGCTTCAGATACTTTGATGAATACATCTTCTTCGTGCTTTGCAAATCCTTTTGCTGTGTTAACCAAGTTTGGAATCAAATCCGCCCTTCTTTGAACAACGTTTTGAACTTGTGCATATGCTTCGTTCACATCTTCCTTTGATTGAACCAAACCGTTGTATTGTGGCACTAATAATAATGCTAACACAACAATAATACCTATAATAACTCCTGCTTTTTTCATAGTTCCTCCTATTGTCTAATCTTAATTAATTCCATATTATCTATACATTCTTGAACCAAGCCTTCAATGTCTAAGTTTTCTTCTTCTCTTTTGACATCGTAAATTCTTGGTTTAGTGACTGGTCTTTTTGGTGTAAACACCGTGCAACAATCTTCAAAAGGCAAAATCGATGTTTCATACGTTCCTATTTCCCTTGCAATTTCTATGATTTCTGTTTTATCACTTGCAATTAAAGGTCTTAAAATAGGTAGACTTGTAACTTCATTGATTACTGAGACCCCTTGAATAGTTTGACTTGCAACTTGACCTAAGCTTTCTCCTGTAATCAAAGCATCAATTTTGTTCTCATTTGCAATTCTTTCTGCAATTCTCATCATAAATCTTCTAGAAATGATAGTCATCATTCTTTCCTTGCAGTTTTTAGTGATAGCTTTGTATACTGGAAGCAAGTTCACAGAATAAAAGTTAATATTACCAGTATAATACGAAACTTCCTCTGCTAATTGCTTAACCTTTTCAAAACCTCTTTGACTTGTGAATGGGTAGCTGTGGAAGTGCAAACAATCCACACGAACACCTCTTTTCGCCATAAGAAAAGCAGCTACGGGACTATCTATACCCCCAGATAATAACAACAAACCTCTTCCAGAACTACCAATTGGAAGACCACCCCAACCTTTTATTCTATCCGTGTAAACATAACAATTATCCTTAATATCTACATAAACAAAAAAGTCAGGATTTTTGATATCAACCTTAACATAATTTCCATATTTTTTTAATATAGTACCACCTAAAAGTGGATTTAATTCTGGAGATTTTGGTTCAAAGTTTTTGTCAACTCTATGAACATCAACTTTGAAGGTTTGAAGTTTATCTTCGATAATTTTACCTTCTATTATCTTTAATACCCCATCTTGCATACTTTCAACCGTTTTTTCACATTTTATGCAAGGACTAATGTACACAATCCCGAAAACTTTTTTAATTCTAACTATAATTTCATCAAAATCATTGACATCAGCCTTGATGTACAACTTACCTTGTTCTTGATAGTATTCTTCAATTTTATAATCAGAAATCGCATCCAAAATCTTACTTATTGCACGCTTCTCAAAAGTGTGTCTGTTTTTTCCTTTTAATGTTAGTTCTCCAAAACTAACCGAAATATACCAATCTAACATTTATCTCCTCATAATATCTCTAATATCTTCTAATCTAAGCTTTAATTTCTCTACAAACACATCCAAAACATCCTCAGGCGTATCATCTGTAAATGAAATTCTTATACATCCATCTGAAAACTCATCAGGGGTGTTAATGCTTTGTATAATTCTGGATTTTTTGGAACCATTGCATGCACTCCCAGTAGAAATGTATATTTCATCTTGTTCCAAATAGTGTAGCAATACTTCACTCTTAATGTAATTAAAGCACACATTCGTAATGTATGGACTGTATCCTTCTAGCTTAGAATTAAAATACACACCATCAATTTTTGATAATTCATTCATCAAATATGACTTCATCTTGTATAATCTGTCGTAAGTTTCATCAATTTTAGAAAAAACTTCTTCACTAGCGCATTTTAAAGCCACAATCCCCGCTACATTTTCGGTTCCAGGTGAAATTCCCGATTCTTGTGAACCTCCTATTATAATAGGCTTAACTCTTTCAGGATTTCTAATGAAAATCGCACCAATCCCTTTTGGAGCGTGGATTTTGTGACCACTAATTGTGTAAAAATCAATCTTCGCTTCATTAATATCTAATTTAATCTTGCCAAAACCTTGAATCCCATCTACATGAAACAAAGTATTCGGATTTTTTTCTTTAATTTTTTTGCCCAATTCTGTAATTGGAAGAATTTTTCCAGTTTCATTATTAACATGCATAACTGAAACTAAACGTGTTTTTTCATTTATCAAATCAATGATATCATCAGCTTTAAAATCATCACTTACATTTACAAAATGAACAGTCCTATTTTCCTTCAACTTATTATAAGTTTTAAACACAGAAGAATGTTCTATATTTGTAGTTATAAATTCTTCTTTTTTATCATTAGTAACACTTCCATTGATAGAAATATTATTACCTTCAGTTCCGCAAGATGTAAAGAACACATTCTCTGGTCTAACATTTAATAAATTTGCAATTGAATTTCTGGAATCAGTAACAAGCTTTTCCGCTCTCATTCCAAAATCGTATAAACTTGAAGGATTCCCAAAATCAACAGTCATTGCATTAACCATTTTTTTTAACGCATTTTCTGACACTTTCGTAGTAGCAGCATTGTCTAAATATATCATTATATCCCTTCATTTCTATTTAAAATCATACTAATATTATAACATGTAGAGAAAATTTACCAAAATAATAGTATAATGGAAATGGTGATAAAATGAATGAAAATCAGGCTATTATAAATATAGAAACAACAGGAATTGATCCTCACAAAAACCATATTTATCTTATAAATATCTTTACAAATGATAGATATTATAATTTCTACTCAAAAAATAATGAATCTGAAGAAAAAATCATAAAATCAGCTTATAAAATCTTACAGAGCAAACAAATCATTAGCTTTAGTGAATTTGACGTAAAATTTATCAATACCAAGATAATCAAATATACAGAATTTAATATCATTAATAATTGCGTTTACTTGCAAAAATTAATAAAAAATTACTACAAAAACTCATTCACTTCCCTTAAAGCAAAAGATTTAGCATCAAAATTATTCGATATCAATATAGATGATAAATCAAAATCAGTGAAACTATACAAAAAGATTTCAAAATCAAATCGTATTTCAGATGAATTAATAGAATTTTCTAAAACATCAATGAATTTTAAGATAAAATTGTACAATTATATGAGAAAATTCTTTGAAGAAAATTGTGATACGTTTGAAGTATACTCAAATTTTGTTAGATATTTGTTATATGATATTAAGAAAGTAAAAAATAACTTAGAAATTAGTTTGATTACAGATAATAAAATGGAGATTGATGCCATGTATGAATCAACTCAAATCAAATCACAAGGAATGTTTATGACTTTAAGTTTGAGTTTGCATGAAGGATACATTAAAGATGATTTTGTGGAATGCACAATGACAAGTATGGACAACAATTATAATTTAATAAACAATTACTACCCTTTAGTCGTAAATGAAGAGTTTATTTATGATAATATTAAAGAATTAGTAAAATACACACTTACGGAGATTTTTAATGAATAAAAAGACAAAACAAATATTGTTTGCAATATTAGGAAACTTAATAATAGGATTTAGTATAGGAATACTCAGACTATCAAAATTAGGCGTGGATCCTCTTAGCTTTATGAATAGTGGATTTTCAGACTTTTTGAATAAAGATTTTGGAACAGTAATTACTGTGACCAATTTCATATTAATCGTTATAGTTTTTATTGGCCACAGAAAATCTATCGGACTTGGGACAGTTATAAATATGGCGACTGTAGGATACAGTGCTGATTTTTCGTACATGCTACTAAAGTTTATGGATACTGACAAATTTTGGGTGAACTTTATTCTGTTGATAATTGGAATAAATGTTATGAGTATAGGAGTTGGAATTTATTTGGAAGCTGACTTGGGTGCTAGTGCTTATGACGCTATGCCCTATGTTGTGGACAATATAGTTAAGAGAGATTTATCATACAAGTATACAAGGATCGTATTAGACATAATATGCATCGTGGTTGGTCTGTTATTGGGAGAACAAATAGGAATAGGAACTATATTTTTAGGATTTTTATCAGGCCCACTAATTGTATTTTATAGGAATTTGGCTAAAAATTTAATTTTTGAAGAGATTTAAAAATATTTAATTATTTGTATTGAAGAATTCTTAATTTTGATTATAATAAAAGTAAGTAGAATAATAAATAACTGGAGGAAATTATGAAACTACAAACGTTAAAAAAGAAGAAAAAAGGGTTTACATTACTTGAATTATTGGTTGTATTAGCTATCCTTGCAATACTTATAGCAATAGCCATCCCGGTCTACAAAAACCAAAAAGAAAAAGCAGCCATAACTGCACACAATGCAAATGTGAGAGTCTTGGAAACAGCTTTAGAAAGCTATAGACAAGATAAAGGTAAATTACCTGACGATATTAACGAACTTGCTACAGGTGGTTATATCAAAAGTGTACCAGCAGTCCCTTCAAGTAATGACGAAAGTTTAAAAAACAAAAAATATTCAATCAACAAAACTACTGGCGAAATTTCTCCTGCAGAAATTCATAACGATAATGAAACAGACAAAACACCAAAACAATAAAACAATATAATATTAAAGCTGCATAAATAAGCAGGTTTTATATTGAACTTAATGATATTCAAAAAGATAGCTAAAATTAGCTATCTTTTTTATATGGCAGAGATTGAAGGAATCGAACCTTCATCATTCAGATTCGGAGTCTGAGATTTTACCAATTAAACTAAACCTCTATACCCTATCATTTATGACTATAATTTACATTATAGTTTTTTATAAAACAATACATAATTTAAGTATTATAAATTTTACTTACACTGAAAATATATAATCTCAAAAAATTGTTACGTTAATTGTTACGTTTTATAATCGTAGATTAAATATATAAAACATAAAAACGGCTTGATTCAATGTCTAATAACACATAGAACCAAGCCGTTAAGTTGTGGCAGGGGATAGAGGACTTGAACCCCTGACATCCGGTTTTGGAGACCGACGTTCTACCACTGAACTAATCCCCTTGGTGCCCAGAGCCGGAATCGAACCAGCGACACAAGGATTTTCAGTCCTTTGCTCTACCGACTGAGCTATCTGGGCACGTACTTTATTTAGGAAATGATTTCAACATTATAAAAAAATATTTCTTGAATAAATCAAGAAATAAATTGGTGGGCCTTCAGGGACTCGAACCCGGGACCTACCGGTTATGAGCCGGGCGCTCTAACCAACTGAGCTAAAGGCCCAAGAATAAATCATATATTCTTGGCGGAGAAAGAGGGATTTGAACCCTCGCATCCCGTTAAGGATCTACTCCCTTAGCAGGGGAGCCTCTTCAGCCACTTGAGTATTTCTCCTAAATAAAGTAATTTAAAATGGCGGAGAGGGTGGGATTCGAACCCACGCGGGGTTGCCCCCAAACGGTTTTCAAGACCGCCTCGTTATGACCACTTCGATACCTCTCCACATTTGGTGGCTCATCCGGGACTCGAACCCGGGACACCCTGATTAAAAGTCAGGTGCTCTACCATCTGAGCTAATGAACCATATTGGCTGGGGTGACAGGACTCGAACCTGTGGAATGCAAGAGTCAAAGTCTTGTGCCTTACCAACTTGGCGACACCCCACTATTATTGGCGCACCTAGGGGGATTCGAACCTCCGGCACACGGATTAGAAGTCCGTTGCTCTATCCAGCTGAGCTATAGGTGCTTAATTGGAGCGGGTGAAGGGAATCGAACCCTCGCAACCAGCTTGGAAGGCTGGGGCTCTACCACTGAGCTACACCCGCATATAGGTAATTAATCTTATTATTTTGTAAAATTTAATTGGTGGAGGAGGGTGGATTTGAACCACCGAAACATAAAGTAACGGATTTACAGTCCGTCCCCTTTGGCCACTCGGGAACTCCTCCATAATCCTCTTTATTAAAAAGGATTTGTGGAGCTGGTGGGAGGACTTGAACCCCTAACCTACTGATTACAAGTCAGTTGCTCTACCAATTGAGCTACACCAGCATACTTGGCGACCCGGAACGGACTTGAACCGTCGACCTCCAGCGTGACAGG
>NZ_JBRFJF010000014.1:0-39632 GCF_052932265.1 Finegoldia sp. P2-F-LR
AAGATTTCTATGAGATTACTTGAAGAAAACAAGATAGATAGGTCAGAGGTGTAAAGATAGTAATATCAAAGCTAACTGATACTAATAAATCGAAAACTTGACTGGAAATATATACTGTTATTGATTGGAAATGAAGAATTGAATAAGTATGGTGATAAAAGCAAGAGGGATACACCTGTACCCATGCCGAACACAGAAGTTAAGCCTCTTAACGCCGATGGTACTACGATGGAAACGTCGTGGGAGAGTAGGTAGTCGCCAAACAATTAAGGTCTAACGTGATTTAATCCGTTAGATCTTTTTTATTTTAATCATAAGACCTACGATCCCACTTGTGGGAGAGCTAGACCTAACAGAAATCTTTGATTTCGTCGTAAGTCTGGTGCAACCAGTTGCCACGAATCTTTAATTCGTTGGAACTGGCGGCACGTAGGTAGTCGCCAAACAATTAAGATCTAGTGATGACAATGTCCGCTAGGTCTTTTTTTGTGCGTTCTTTTAACTATATTAAGATAGAAAATGATTTATAGAATTCGCTATATAACAGTTGCAAGATAAACATAGGTAATGAAATAAGCAAACATCTCGCATGAATATCTTGAGAAAAATTTAATGTTCTCACTCGCTCAGCCTCACTTCAGAAATCTTCTTTTAAAAAATATTAATGGAAGATTTCCTCGTTCGAAGCGTCGCTCATAAGAAGCATTAAATTTTATATGGTGATATTCTTAGCTTCGATTGTTTGCTTGAAGGTTTCGCAGTGTTGGGGATTGCAGGACGAAGATAGAAAATTGTAAAAAAATTTTCGCTAGACAACAGTTACAAGACACACGTAGGTCAAAAAATATGCAAACATCTTGCACGAATATCTAGACTACGAAAATAAATAAATTCTAAGCTTGTGAACCTAAAATCGCAAACTCGCTAACGCTCAAACAGTGCGATTTTTTAACGGTTCCCTTCGCTTGAATTTATGATTATTTTCTCCGTATGATATTCTTAGCTTCGATTGTTTGCTTTAAGGTTTTGCGGTGTTGATGATTTCAGGGAGAGGATAGAAAATGATAAAAAAATTTTCGCTAGACAACAGTTTCAGGATACACATAAGTTAAGACCATAGCAAACATCTTGCACGAATATCTAGACTACGAAAATAAATAAATTCTAAGCTTGTGAACCTAAAATTGTGAACTCGTACTATGCACTCAAACAGCACAATTTTTTAACGGTTCCCTTCGCTTGAATTTATAATTATTTTCTCCGTATGATATTCTTAGCTTCGATTGTTTGCTCGAAGATTTCGAAATGTTCAAGAATTGAGAGACACAGATATAAATTTTTGATAAGAATCACTAGACTAGGATAAAGGACGTATAGATTTAAATAGAAAATTATAAAATTAAATCACTAGACTTAGGGGAAAACAGAGAAATAAAAGGATAAAATGATAGCCACTAGATTTCTAGTGGCTAGGTGTTCATTATTTTGCTTTGATTACGAGTTGTTGGTTTGGTCTTTGTAATTTTGCGTTTATGTCTTGTGGTAGGTCGATTTTTGCTTCTTTTCCTGCAGATTCTAAGTTTACTACGTATTTTATTGCGTCGTGTTCTTCTTGTTCTTCAACTTGTGCTGCTTTACCATTTACATTGATTTTTGGCGCTTGTAAGTTCAAGATTGTTTTTGCTTTTTCTGATGATTTTAAGTCTTCTGGAATTTGTACGATGAAGTTTAATGTTTTAGGCATTTCTGCTACTTCAACTGTTGTTTCTTGTGCTAATTCTTGATCATCAGCTGTCAATTTGTAAGCGATTGTGTTTGTTAATACTTTTTGCAATTGTTCGTTTGTCATTTCAGCTGTTAGGTCGTTTACTAATACTTTTGAACTATAACCTTGTTCTTGTTCTTGAATTTTTGCGTTTAATTCTTTGATTTTGTTGTTAGCGTCGTTTAAGTTTTCTAGGGCAAATTTCTTGTCTGTTTCAACTTCTTTTAATTTGCTTTCTAATTCTGATCCTTTTTGGTTAGAGCATGATGCCAATACAACCATTGATAATACTAATAATACTGTTAAAAATTTCTTTTTCATAATTCCCTCCAATTAATTTATTCCAACTCTATTATTATACTATTAATTTGGGAAAATTTAAACTATTTTGATAGAAAAGTTGAGATATTTGTTTCTTAAATATTTTTATAATTATTTGAGTATTTAAGTGTAAAGCAATAAATATTATTGACAAAATAAATTCAATCTGGTATAATAGTGTTGTTAATTTATATATATAAAAAGGAGGGTATATTTATGAGTAACAATAATAATGACTTTAAGCCTTTTATTTCGGCCGATAAGGTCTTGCCAGAGCTTACACCATTCTCTATTATTTTCGGTATTATCATGGCAATTGTATTTGGTGGAGCTAATGCATATTTAGGTCTTAGAGTTGGCTTGACAGTTTCTGCATCAATTCCTGCTGCAGTTATTTCAATGGGAGTTATCAGATTGATTTTCAAGAGGGATTCTATTTTGGAAAACAACATCGTTCAAACTATAGGTTCCGCAGGGGAATCAGTTGCCGCAGGTGCTATCTTTACAATGCCAGCATTATTTATTTGGATGAAGGAATGGAATGAACCAGCTCCATCATTAATCGAAATAGGGGTTATTACTCTTATTGGTGGTTTATTAGGGGTTTTATTCATGGTTCCGTTGAGAAATGCTTTAATAGTTAAGGAACACGGGGTTATTCCATATCCAGAAGGAACTGCTTGTGCAGAAGTTTTATTAGCAGGTGAAGAAGGTGGATCCAAGGCTAAGCTTGTATTTAAAGGTTTAGGTTTGGCTGCTGTATACAAATTCTTTGCTGATGGTTTGAAGATTTTCCCATCTTCATTATCAAAAGAAATTACAGTTAAATCTTTCTCAGGTGCTGGTATAGGTATCGACCCACTTCCATCTTTGGTAGGTGTTGGTTATATTTGTGGTCCTAAGATTTCTGGATATATGCTAAGTGGTGCAACTTTAGGTTGGTTAGTTATTATGCCACTTATGAAATTATTCGGTGGAGACAACATAATCGGTGCTGCAGATAAGGCTATTTCTGCTATGACTGTAAAAGATATTTGGGGTACTTATTTAAGATATATAGGAGCTGGTGCTGTAGCTACTGGTGGTATTATATCTTTAATTAAATCATTGCCACTAATTATTAGAACTTTCAGAGATGCTATGAAAGACTACAAATCACAAGGTTTGGGTACACATTCAGTTCTTCGTACTGAAAAAGATTTAAGTATGAAATTCATAGGAATAGCTATTCTTGCTATCGCAGTTGTAATGGCTGTTTTACCAATTATTCCAGTTGGACCTATTGGCTCAATAATTATCGTTATATTTGGTTTCTTCTTTGCAACAGTATCATCACGTTTGGTTGGTCTTATTGGATCTTCTAACAACCCAGTTTCTGGTATGACTATCGCTGCTTTATTGATAACTTCAATATTAATCAAAGCTATGGGAAATACTGGTCACGATGGTATGATGATGGCAATTTCAATCGGTACTGTAATCTGTGTTATCGCTGCTATTTCAGGGGATACTTCACAAGACTTAAAGACTGGTTTCTTGGTTGGAGCTACTCCATATAAACAACAAATCGGTGAATTAATCGGTGTTACTGTATCTGCACTTGTAATCGGTGCTATCTTATGGTTATTAGATTCATCTTGGGGATATGGTTCAGAAGAACTTCCTGCACCACAAGGAATGTTGATGAAACTTATAATCGAAGGTGTAATGGGTGGATCACTTCCTTGGGGATTAGTTTTCGCCGGAGCATTCATCGCTATTGTTGTTGAAATTTTAGGAATTCCAGTATTGCCATTCGCAGTTGGTTTGTATTTACCAATTAACACTTCTTCTGCAATAATGACTGGTGGTTTGATTAGATTATTTATTGACAAGAGAAAAGTTAAAAATGAAGAACTTAGAAAAGAACAAGCAGAAAATGGTGTATTGTTTACATCTGGATTTATCGCAGGTGAAGGTGTTGTAGGTATTTTACTTGCTGCATTTGCTATAATTAAAATTGGCGACAAGACATTAGCAGATGTTCTTGACTTATCTTCAAAATTCAACATTGGTACAATTGGATCAATCATAGTATTCATATTGTTATTAGCAGTTCTAGTTAGAACTTGTATTAAAAACGTAAATACTAATGAAGC
The DNA here is from genome assembly GCF_052932265.1 of Finegoldia sp. P2-F-LR. Lineage (NCBI taxonomy): Bacteria > Bacillati > Bacillota > Tissierellia > Tissierellales > Peptoniphilaceae > Finegoldia > Finegoldia sp. P2-F-LR. The sequence goes on from NZ_JBRFJF010000014.1 coordinate 4,225, forward strand.
GAAATAAAAATTTCCTAGAATTTATTCCTGAAGTCAATGACAAGATAGAGTTTTATGAAAAAGATGATCTTGTGTATTTAGTAAAAAAACACAATCATATTTTTGATAAGATTGCTCAAAAGATGTTCTTCACACCAAAAGAATCCAACATCAAGCTTGAAAGTTACGGTAGTGATGTTTTCAGGATGATTGATGGCAAGAGTAACATTATAGAAATTGGGAATAAATTAAAAGAACAATATGGAGATGAGGTAGAACCTCTATACGAGAGACTATCTCAATTCATACAAATTTTATACAACAATGATATTGTTAAACTCAAAAAGAAGTCTGAATAAGGCTTCTTTTTTTATGCAGAAAATGGAAATAGGCAAAGAATTTCGCAAGATAACAGTTGCAGGACACACAGAGGGCAAAAATCGGAGAAAACATCTCGCACGAATATCTAGACTACGAAAATAAATAAATTCTAAGCTTGTGAACCTAAAATTGTGAACTCGTGCTACGCACTCAAACAGCACAATTTTTTAACGGTTCATTTCACTTGAATTTATGCTTATTTTCTCCGTATGATATTCTTAGCTTCGATTGTTTGCTTTAAGGTTTCGCAGGATTTACAGTTGCAAGACATACGTAGGTCAGAAAGTAAGCAAACATCTTGCACGAATATCTAGACTACGCAAATAAATAAATTCTAAGCTTGTGAACCTAAAATTGTGAACTCGTGCTACGCACTCAAACAGCACAATTTTTTAACGGTTCCCTTCGCTTGAATTTATGCTTATTTTCTCCGTATGATATTCTTAGCTTCGATTGTTTGCTTAAAGGTTTCGCAGGATTTACAGTTGCTTGACACAGACAGGTCAGAAAGTAAGCAAACATCTCGTACGAATATCTTGGGGAAAATTTAATGTTCTCAATCGCTCAGCCTCACTTCAGAAATCTTCTTTTAAGAAAATTTAACTGAAATTTCATCGTTCGAAGCGTCGCTCATAAGAAGCATTAAATTTTATATGGTGATATTCTTGAGCTTTGATTGTTTGCTTGAAGGTTTCGCGAAAGTCATGGATTGCAGGATAAGGATGGAGAATTGCTGAGAAAAGTCGCTAGACAAAATTGAATGACAGACATGAGGAAGAAATTAAAAAAATAAAACAAAATAGAAAAAGCATAAAATTAATCAAAAACAGATAGTTTTCTTTAAAATTTACGGGGAAGGGAGTGAAAGAAAATGGACACAAAAAAATAAGAGTCATTTTCCATCTTCTGAAACAACTCTTATTTTCCGAGCAAACTGCACTTAAACTGAAATTTTGGTTCGATCATTTCCTTATCCACTCCTTAATAGTAATCTATCAGATAAACTTGCTTTTCAAGATATAACGAATCAATCTTTAAATCTTTAATTAACTAAAGTTTTCGATACATAGGATAAAATTTTAAATTTTAATGTTTTAAGTTTAAATGTTTAAAGGTTCTAGTTTTATTTGTCTTCAAATAAAACGGGTAGTATTCCTGCATTTTTGTTTATATATCCTTTTCATCGGAATCAATAAACTAAAGTAACAGTTGTGCTCTACAATTTAGATATCTTTTATTGTAGTATATATATACCCACTGAAAATTGTTTTAAACACTTTTTTGAAGTTTTTTTGAAAAATTTTTAAAAATAATCGAATAAAATTGATTTTGTTTGAAATTTCTTCAAATGAGGTATAATAAAAAAACACATGATTTAATATCATGCGCATATAAGAAAGGAGTAAGGGGAGTCAACTCTGGAAAATTTTGAAGGCATGAGAGTTTTCCCCTCTAACTTGTTAACTAATTTAGATGTGAAGTAATTGTTTTATGATAAACCAAAATATTGGAATAAATATTGCTGGAATGTAATCCATGATTTTGAATTTTTTGATTTCTAGCATATCTATACCAAGTAGGACTATCAACAATGATCCTAATACGGAGATGTTTTCAATTACTTCTGGTACTAATACTTTGCTTAGTGATGTTGATAATAAAAATATTAGTGTATTCATCACAAGTCCAACAACGCCTGACAGTGCAACTGTTAATCCATATGTTGCTGAGAACAAAAATGTTGTGATACCGTCTAATATTATTTTAAATTGCATTATGTCAGCGGATCCGCTTAATCCTAAATTCAATGGAGCAAGGATTGCCAATGATCCGATATTTTGTAGCATTATTAATGCAATAGCGCCTTTCATGGACGAGCCAGATGAGTCTGGAACTTTGTTTTGTAAATATTCTACAAGGTTAGCTAATTTCTTGTCCAAATCAAGACCGTTACCTATTATAGCACCGATAACTAAGGAAATCAACATAAAAATAAAATTATTTGTTTTTACACTTCCTTGGATTCCCATTATTAATATACAAACAGCGACAACGTCCATTATACTTTTTATTAGTTTTTTTGGTAGGAAAGATTTCAAAAGTCTTCCCAAAAAGGCTGCGACTGCAACCGCTATAACATTTATTAATATGTAAAACATCATAATCCTCCACGAAATATGATAATATATTTTATTCAATTTGTAAAGTAATATTTTTAATAATTAACAATGTAATATTTGAAAGTGATAAAAATATGCAAATATAATATCACAATAAAATAATCCGCATAAAAGCTACATACTAAATAAGTAAAAATATATCAATAATTTGTAAAATTTAGGAGTTCGATATGAACGAAAAAATCGAATTAATCAAAACTAAAGAGATAAATTTCCTCAAAGAACTGGATAATTCTGTTATCAGATTTAAGCACAGTCTTCCTCATCACAACGATAGTTTGTTAAATAGGGTTCTTATGGAAAAATTCATATCTCAATCTAAGATTGATTTTTATGAGGAATATAAGGATGTATCTTCTCAGTATAATTACATATACACTAAGAATAAGCTTGTAGAAGAAAGATGCGATGAAATCATTCAGATTTTTCAAGATATGGAAAATGATATGAGTTTTTTGGACGATGCTATCAAAAATTCTGGAGATATAGAAAAAGGATTTAATTTTAGGTTTTATTTGAAGGAAATTGTAGAGAGTTATAAATTTTCACGCGATAATCCAAAAGACACAGACAAAAAAAGCAAAAGAGCTCATCTTAAATCGAAAAATAAAAGGGAGTTCATAATAAGTGAGTATTCAAAGGATAGCGTGTATTTGTACAGTGTTAAGAGAAGTCTGAAGCAAGTGTACAAAAAGAGAATAAATACTGAGGTGAACAAGCTTAGGCGTGATTTGTACGATTTGAGAAAAAATATGAAGGTTGATCCCAAGGATTACGATACAACATTCAAGGCTTTATATTTAATTCCTGGTGTGGGACAGCTTCAGTTCAATCAACTGTATAAGTTTTTGATTATGATTGCGATATTTTTGGCGAGTGTGTTCATTCTCATTGGAGATACGCATATTGATAAATTGGATGAGTTTATGATTGGTATATTGGTGGTTTTGGAAATTATCAATATAGTAAATTATAAAAAAATCGTCAGAGATATTAATAAAGGAATTCGTCCGAATAATTTTAGAGAGTCGATTATTAACATTAAATTAAAGGTTAAAAGATTTTTCATTAATAATATTAAACTTATTTACTGGGTACTGTGTGGAATAGTTGCTGCTTTTAATATTTTTATTGTGATTGCAACTGTTTTGGGAGAGGATTTGACGTTCGTTCTGAAAAATTACGAACGATTTTACATTCAGTTTGATTTGAAGATAGTGTGTGCGTGTGCTCTGCTTAGTGTGATGGTGTTTTCGATTGGAGAGATTGCATCTTTGATTGTGTGGAGGATTTTCTCCAGAGTTGACAAGGAATTGAATCTTTTCATGTGTATTATATCAATTGCATCACTGTTTGTATTGCTGATGTTTCCAAATGATTTTGTGTTTACGAAAATATTTGGAATTTTTAACCAATATGTACTTCATGACCAAAGTTTGATGTTAATTTTCAGGTTGACTTTTTGGTTACTTATAGGTGCGCTAACAGCTTATAACGTGTATTCTATGCAAAGAATAGGATTTTTCTCTAATAACATCAATTATTTGATGCACAATGACGATATGAACAAGTTTGAGTATTATAGATGGGTTGTGTTTCCAATTTATTCTAATAAGGTTAATTTGATTACGATTTTGTTGAATTTTATGGCTTTTTATGTGATGTTTTGTTTCACTGGAGTGTATTTTTCTCACATGGTCGATATTTACAATGAGGGCGCTATGGATATTCTCATATTTTTTGTAAGAAAGCTTAACAGTAATTATTATTACTTGATAGGTTTTATAATTGTAGCGATATTTTCTGTTGTCAATTTGTGTTGGGATATTATAACTAAGATTAGGGTTAGAAGGTAGTTATGGATATTGTATTTGAAAATTATAGTACGAATTATTTTGAAAATTTGACAGGGAAAATCACTCAGAATTGTCAGATTTTTTCAAATAAAATAACTTTGGATAAGTTCATAGCTGTATTAATGAATGTAAAATACGCAAATGGCAAGATGTTAATAGATGGGAAGATTTCAAACAATGTGATATCAAAGTATCGTGGATTTTATGTTGTGGATGAGTTTATGTTGTATGAACATTTGAATGTGTATGATAATTTGTCGTTGGCGTTGCGTTCAATGAAGATGTCTCCTGTGACAATTTACAGGAGAATTGAGAGTTTGAATGAAAGTCTGAATGTGGATTTGGATAATAAGTTAAAAGAATGTGATGATGATACTATCATCAAACTTTTTTATGCGAAGGTTGTGTTGGCGCAGAGTCAGTTTGTGATTATAAAAAATTACAATAATTACACAAAAATTTTTGCTAAGAAAAATATGAGAAAACTTACTCAAATGTTTGATGAGAAGAATATCAACTATATTATTTTGTGTGACAAGAAGAAAAAATTAGTTGATGATTTACCGATTTTAAAGCTAGGAAAGAGTAGAATTTCTGATGTAAAATGATTTGAACATTTTATTAAAATTATATATTTTTAGCTTTTTGAAAAATTTTAATACTATATTTTCAGTGTTATTTCACTTAGATTTGTGGTAATATTTAATAGGAATTAATACTATAAATTGTAGTTGGGTTTTTATAATCCACTATATACACGATAAAAGGGAGTAATAATGGAAATAAAAAAGAGAGATGGCAATATTGTCGATTTTGATAGATCGAAGATAAAATTAGCCATGAAAAAAGCTTATGCTTCTGTAGGAATTTACGCAGAGGAAAATGAACTGGAAGCTATGGCACAAGAAATTGAAAACACTATTGTGAACAAATATCCGAAAAATCATGTGGTTACTGTGGAAGAAATCCAAGACTTGGTGGAATTGATTTTGATTGATCACGGTCAATACAAGGTTGTAAAATCTTTTATTTTGTATCGTGCAAAACATACCACAGACAGAAAAGTTATCGAAGAGTTCGAAAGATTTATCACAGATGAAGATGTCATCGAAATCATTAGATATATTCAAGAACACTACGATTCTACTAGGTATTCGATTGAGAATTTGTATTTGAAGTTCGAATCATTTGTTAAGCCTAATTTGTCGCAATACGATATGGTGAATTTATTGTCGAAAGCTTCTGGAGAACTAGTTAGTAAGGAAGCTCCAAATTGGGAATATATTGCATCTTTGTTTATGAATTATAATTTGAAACAAAATATTAAAAAGTTAGAAGTTCAATACGATCTTCAAGACTTTAAATCAAAGATTAAGTTTTTGGATGAGAGAGGATTGTATGGTTCATACATCAGAGAAGTGTATACTGATGATGATATTGACGAATTGGAAAAATACATTGATGACGATAGGGATAAGTTATTTACATTCAGTGCTTTGGATTTGATTATAAAAAGATATTTGATTAAAACTCATGACAACAGAGTGATGGAATCTGCACAAGAAATGTTCATGGGGATTGCGATGCATTTGGCACTTAAAGAAAAGGATAGAATTCATTGGGCAAAGAAGATCTATGATAATTTGTCCACATTGAAAGTGACTGTGGCAACTCCTACAATGAGTAACGCCAGAAAACCATTCAATCAATTGTCAAGCTGTTTTATAGACACTGTTCCTGATACTTTGGAAGGAATTTATCGTTCGATAAATAATTTCGCACAAGTTTCTAAGCATGGTGGTGGAATGGGATTGTATTTCGGAAAAGTTCGTGCAAATGGATCCGACATTCGTGGTTTCCAAGGTGTTGCAGGTGGAGTTATCAGATGGATTAAACTTGCAAATGACACTGCTGTTGCAGTGGATCAATTGGGAGTGCGCCAAGGTTCTGTAGCTGTGTACTTGGATGTATGGCACAAAGATATATTGGAATTTTTGCAACTTAGAACGAACAACGGTGATGACAGAATGAAGGCACACGATGTTTTCCCATCTGTTTGCTATCCTGATTTGTTCTGGAAGATGGTTCGAGACGATATCGACGGAACTTGGTATATGTTCGACCCACACGAAATCTCTGTGAAAAAAGGATATAACTTGGAAGATTATTATGGAGACGAATGGGAAAAAAGATACAACGAATGTGTGCTTGACGAAAGTATTTCCAGACGTAGCATAAAAGTAAAAGATTTGGTAAGACTTATTATAAAATCATGGACAGAAACAGGAACTCCATTCACATTCAACCGTGATACTGTAAATAGAATGAATCCAAACAAACACAAGGGAATGATTTATTCTTCGAATTTGTGTACAGAAATTATGCAAAATATGAGCGAAATTCATTCTATTAGTGAAACTATAGAAACAGAAGACGGAGACGATATTATCGTTACAAAAACAAAACCAGGAGATTTTGTTGTGTGCAACTTGGCTTCTCTTGTTTTGGGAAATATTGATGTGAACAATGATGAAGAATTAGAAGAAGTTGTGGAAACAGCGGTTAGAGGGCTTGATAATGTTATTGATTTGAACTTCTATCCATTGGAATACGCAAAGTACACTAACAAAAAATACCGTCCAATCGGACTTGGAACAAGTGGATATCATCACTGCTTAGTAAAAAACAATATTATGTATTCGGATGTTGAAAAACATTTGGAATTTGCAGATAAATTGTACGAAAAAATCAATTACTACGCTATTAAAGCAAGTAATAAAATCGCCAAGGAAAAAGGATCCTACGAATATTTTGAAGGCTCTGATTGGGAAAATGGTGAATATTTCAAATTAAGAGATTACAATTCTGAAAAATGGAACGAATTATACCATAATATTAAGAAAAACGGAATGAGAAATGGGTACTTGATGGCAGTGGCACCAACTGGTTCAACTTCTATAATCGCAGGAACTACTGCGGCAGTAGACCCTGTAATGAGCAGATATTTCCTTGAAGAAAAGAAGGGCACAATTGTTCCACGTGTTGCTCCAGGACTTAGCCCACAAACATTCTGGTTGTACGAAAATGCCCACGAATTGGACCAAAACATAACTGTAGATGCTACAAGTATAAGACAACGCCACATCGACCAAGGACAATCGGTCAACATTTACATCACGACTGATTATACGATGAGAACTATATTGAATATCTACATCAGAGCGTGGGAAAAAGGAATCAAATCCATCTATTATGTTAGAAGTAAATCATTAGAAGTGGAGGACTGCGATAGCTGCAGTGCATAATTTTTATGAAAAAATTATTATCAGTAATGTTGAGCTTGGCGCTTGTACTTGGAGTTACAGGTTGTAACAAAGAACAAGAAAAAGTTGAACCTAAAGCTCCAGTAGAAAAAGTTCAACCAAAAGACGATTTAAATGGCAAAAAGCCAAGCGAAATTGATTCGTCTATAAATTACGATGAATACGTGGATACGAAGGGCAAATTAATCAAAGTCATCAAAAAATTGCACGAAACACGTGGCAAAGAAGAGGTAGTATTCTTGGGCAATGACAAATCACAAGTCGAAAATTTCATGAATGAATACGACAAAAACGATAAGAAAACTGCCGAAGAGAATTTGGTGGTTGGCGATATGAAATTCGTAAAAGATTCTTCAATCGGTAAACCAATCTTCTCCATGAAATTAAAATCGGTTTTAAACGAAGATTTCAGAGATAATCCTTATAGCTTGGAATTCACTTACAAATACATCGATAAGCTAAACGAATTGTCAGAAAAAGTAAAAGGCAAGGATGATTTTGAAACGGTGAAAAATTTGGCGAAAGTTTTGATTGACGATTACAGATACGATCCACAACTTTCATCGACATTTGGTTGTGATTTGTTGTTGAACAAAGAAGGAACTTGTAATTCGTTTAGTGAACTTGCCAATGATGTGCTAAATAATTGCGGAATTTATTCTGAAATTTGGTGGGTGGATTCAATGCCTGACGATGAATTGGACAAAAATTCCAATCCATATCGTAACCATTCGATTGACAGAGCAAAATTAAATGGCAAGATGTATTTCTTGGATTTTACTCATTCTACGATTTCTCACAAGAACGCAAAAGACTACGGATTTGAAAATAGACCGAAGCTGATTATGGAGAAATTACCAGAAGTAGAACGCGGCAAAAACCAACTATACACTGGATATTCAAAAGTTCGTGAACCTATTTTGGTTAACAAAGGATTCTGTGATGGACACTACAGTATAGATAACCCTTACGCAAAGTATTCTGACCTAGAATTGGGATGGACAACATACGGGCAATTACTGGATAACTTGCGTAAAAATCCGTACTTTAAGTAGTTATAATTAAATGATAAAAAAGTTTTTAAAAGTTTTTTGAAAAAAAGCTTGACAAATATTTTTGGAGCGTGTATTATATATCCATAAGCTAAATGAATAAACATTAACGTTGATAAGAAGAGTAAACAATGAATGCTTTTTCAGAGAGTCTCAGTTTGGTGAAATGAGATAAAGAATAGTTGTTGAAAATGGTCTTGGAGTTAGAAAAGTCGAACAGCATTTGCTTTTAAACTTTTCCGGTTGCATCCGATATCTTGTGCTAGGTATGAATACGTACTGAACAATGAGAAAATGCATATGTATATATGTATTTAAAAATAAGGTGGTAACGCGGATATATTCGCCCTTATGTGATGAATGTCACATAAGGGCTTTTTTTATTATAAAAATGAGGTGAGAGTATGATTGAAGTATTAAATTTGAAGAAAACTTTTAATACAAGTGAGAAAGAATTTAATGCAGTTGATGATGTAAGTTTCAAGGTAAATAAGGGTGAAATTTACGGAATAATTGGTTTGTCAGGAGCTGGCAAATCGACACTTGTAAGACTTCTAAATAGATTGGAAGAACCGACAAGTGGAAAGGTAATAATAGATGATGTTGACATAACATCGTTGAAGCAAAAGGAATTATTGGAAGCGAGAAAAGAAATCAGCATGATTTTCCAACATTTTAATCTATTTAATCAAAAAAATGTCTACGAAAACATTGCTTATCCATTGAAGCTTCAAAACATTCCAAAAAATGAAATAGAAAAAAGAGTTAACGAATTATTGGATTTCATTGGACTAAGAGATAGAGCAAAAAGTTATCCTAGCCAATTATCAGGTGGACAAAAACAAAGAGTTGCAATTGCAAGAGCTTTATCCACAAATCCTAAGGTGATTTTGTCAGATGAATCTACAAGCGCACTTGATCCACAAAACACGCAACAAGTTTTGGAGATATTGAGAAAATCAGTAGACAAATACAAAACGACGATAATAATGATAACCCATCAAATGGAAGTTGCAAAAGATGTTTGTGACAGGATTGCAGTGATGGAAAATGGAAAAATCATCGAAGAAAATTCTGTAGAAGAATTATTCAAAAATCCAAAAACAGATGTCACTAGAAACTTCATCAGAAAGCTTGTAGAAGAGGATGAAGAAGAGATAATAACTGACGATTTTAAGGGAGATGTCGTTAGATTAACTTATTCCAAGAAATCCTACAACAAACCATTATTATCACAAGCAGCGAGAATTTCCGGAATAGATTTTAGTATTATATCTGGAAATATCAACAAACTTCAATCCACAGGAGTTGGATACACAGTGGTTGAACTTATCGGTGACAAAGAAAATATACAAAAAGCAAAAGACTTTTTGACAGAAAATGATATTAGAGTAGAGGAGGTTAAATAATGGATGATTTATTACATTTGGTATTAGAAGCCACAGGCGAAACATTGTACATGATTTTAGTAAGTACATTCTTCACAATTTTATTTGGCCTTCCATTGGCACTTATTTTATATACAACTGGAAAATCTGGACTTAATCCAAAACCAAAACTATATGCGGTGTTGGATGTAATAGTTAATATTACAAGATCATTTCCATTCATTATATTGATGATTGTATTACTTCCACTTTCGAAGTTGATCGTAGGAACAAAAATAGGAACATCAGCATCCATAGTTCCATTGACAGTCGGTGCAATTCCATTTTTAGCTAGATTATTCGAACAAGAATTCTTGAATGTGGATAGAGGAATCATCGAAGCGTCCAAATCAATGGGAGCAAGTAATTTTAACATATTGACAAGAGTGTTGATTCCAGAATCATTGCCACAATTAGTGTTGGCAATAACAAACTTAATGATCACATTGATTGGATATTCTGCAATGGCAGGAACAATCGGTGGAGGAGGCTTGGGAGCCTTGGCAAAAAGATACGGCTACGACAGATTTAACACAGAAGTATTATTGTGGGCAGTAGTTGTAATTATAATCTTGGTTGAAATTGTACAAATATCAGGTACAAAAATTTCAAATAAATTAAACAAAAAAAATATTTAGGAGTGGTAAAAATGAAAAAGAAAATTTTATTAGTAGTATTGGCATTAGCATTGGTATTAACATCATGTGCTAAAAAAGAAAGCAAAAAAGAAGACGGACAAAGCACAAAACAAGAATCACAAACTACAGAAAACAAGAAGGTTGTGATTGGAGTATCTCCAGCACCTCACAAAGAAATAGCAGAAAAAGCAAAAGAAATCTTAGCAAAAGAAGGAATTGAACTAGAAATCAAAGAATTTGATGATTATGTAACACCAAACACATCACTTCAAGAAAAAGATATTGACTTGAACTTCTACCAACACATTCCTTACTTGGATAACTTCAACAAGGAAAGAGGAACAAAATTAGTATCATTGGGAGCAGTTCACTTGGAACCAATGGGAATATATTCTAAAAAATACAAATCTTTAGATGAATTAAAAGACGGTGACGAAGTTATAATTCCTAACGATGCTACAAATGGAGCAAGAGCATTAAAAATATTAGAAGATAACAAAGTAATCAAATTAAAAGAAAATGCAGGATTAGAAGCTACTGAAAAAGATATTGCGGAAAATCCTAAAAACTTAAAATTCACAGCTGTAGAAGCAGCAACTATTCCAAGAGCATACGAAGACGCTGCAATTGCTGTAATCAATTCAAACTTTGCATTAGAAGCAAAATTATCACCAAAGAAAGATGCTATTGCAATCGAAAAATCAGAAGGAAACCCATTTGCAAACATCATAGCTGCAAGAGAAGAAGACAAAGACAACGAAACTTACAAGAAAGTATTACAAGCTTTCCAATCAGACGAAGTTAGAAAATATATTGAAGAAAAATTTGATGGAGAAATAATTCCAGCAAAATAGAAATAATTAGGGGGAGATTGAAAATGAGTTTACACGTACCATTTAGATATGATTATGTAGGAAGTTTCTTGAGAGATGAAAAATTACTAAAGGCAAGATCGGACTTCGAAAAAGAAATAATAACAAAAAAAGAACTAAAAGAAATAGAAGATGAATGTATCAAAAAATTAATTGATAAACAAAAGGAATTAGGCTATCACGTAATAACTGATGGAGAATTCAGAAGAAAAAGCTGGCATTTGGATTTCTTCTGGGGACTAAATGGAATTAAAAGAGTTGAACTTGACCATGGATATTATTTCCATGGCAAGGAAACTTACCATACATCAGTACAAGTTGAAGGAAAAATCACAGGAGAAAATCATCCATTCGTAGAACATTTTAAATTCGTAAAACAATTTGAAGATGAAAATACAATTGCAAAGCAAACAATACCTGCTCCAGCGCAATTACTTGTAGAATTATTCAGAGAAGATAATGCAGAAATTACGAAACAAATCTATCCAGATTACGAAAAGTTGGAACAAGATATCGCGAGGGCTTACAAACAAGTTATCAAGGATTTGTATGAAGCAGGATGCCGAAACATACAATTTGACGATTGCACATGGGGAATGTTAGTAGATTCTGATTATATCAACAGAAAATACGGCGAATCAGTTTCATTGGATGATGAAGCTAACAAATATTTGAGAATTAATAACTTAGCACTTGAAGACAGACCAGAAGATTTGACAATAACAACGCACGTTTGCAGAGGAAATTACGAATCAACATATGCAGCAAGTGGTGCCTACGATAAAATCGCACAAATATTATTTGCACAAGAAAACGTAGATGCATTCTATCTTGAATACGATGACGAAAGATCCGGCGGATTTGAACCTTTAAAATACGTTTCTGGAGATAAAAAAGTTGTTCTCGGACTTATCACTTCAAAAAGAGGAGAACTCGAAGACGAAGATGAAGTAATTGCTAGGATTAACAAAGCATCTGAATTCATATCTCTTGATAGATTGTGTCTAAGTCCACAATGTGGATTTTCATCTAACGAAAATGGAAACATATTAACGATTGAGCAACAATGGGAAAAGCTAAAATTAATCAAAAAAATAGCTGAAAAAGTTTGGGGAAAATAAGCAATCATATCTATCTCATTTTTATAAATTGCAGGCAATGAAAATTGCCTGTAATTTTTGTGCTATTATACTGTTAATATATCAACGTGTTTATAGGTTAAAACAAATTGAGGATATAATTTGGACAGACTGACCAATAATTTAGGACTTTATTTTTGATTTCAAATCAGTCGACAATTAAACTTAGATATTTCCAATGGATAATTTTTATCAAAAATGGGGTATATATAGAAGTAAGAAAGGGGAATTTTATATGAATTATGATAAATTATTTTCTTTGATAGATTCAAAGAAAGATGATATGTTTAATGACAGAAGATGGCTTCACGAACATCCTGAACTTTCTTATGAAGAAAAGGAAACTAGTGAGTATATCTATAAGCACTATGAAAATAACAAGGATGTAACGGTAGAAAAAAATGTTGGAGGATATGGAATAAAGGTTACGATTGACTCTGGTAAGCCAGGAAAGACTGTAGCATTGAGGGCAGATTTTGATGCACTTCCAATTACAGAAGATACTGGACTTGACTATGCTTCTAAAAACAAGGGCGTAATGCATGCTTGTGGTCACGATGCACACACTGCATATATGATGACTTTGGCAGATTGTTTAGTAGAAATGAAGGATGATTTTTCTGGTAAAATTGTAATCATTCACCAACCAGCAGAAGAAATGCCACCAGGAGGATCAAGTTTTATGATTAAAGATGGCGTTTTGGATGGCGTTGATAATATATTTGGATGTCATGTCATGAGTCAATTGGATTTTGGGAAAGTTTATTACCACAAGGGTCCTACACAACAAGCTCGTGCGAAATTCGTTGCGACAGTAAAAGGAACCGGCGGTCACGGCGCTGCACCTCACGAAGCGAATGATGCTATTGTTATTGCTAGTAATTTGGTTATGAGTTTGCAAACTATTGTTTCAAGAAGATTAAACCCAATGACTCCAGGCGTTGTAACTATTGGTTCATTTGATGGTAAAGGTCAATTTAATATAATTAAAGACTCAGTAACTCTTGAAGGAGACGTTAGATGCATGTCTGATGATGCAAGAAGTCTTATTGAAAAAGAAGTTAGAAATATTTGTGAAGGATTGGCAAAGGCGTATAGTTGTGAAATCGAATTGGATTACAAAAATGATTATCCTGTTTTGATGAATGACGATGAAATGACACAACTTGTAGTTGATGCTGTAGAAGAAGCGAATATTCCTGAAGTTGATGGCGTTGAAGATTGCGGTCCACAGGCACAATCAGAAGACTTTTCATATTATTCACAAAAAATTCCAGCAAGTTTCTTCTATATTGGTGCAAAACCAGATGGCAAAGCATACCCACATCACCATCCAAAATTCACAATCAACGAAGATTCTATGATTATCGCAGCAAAGGCAATGGGAGCTGTGGCTTTGAAGTATTTGAACGAAAAATAAACGGGGGATTTTATTATGAAATTAATGAAAAAAATTCCTGGAGGAACGTTATTAGTGCCGATGATGATATCGGCATTAATCAATACATTTTTCCCGAATCTATTCAAAATCGGTGGAGTAACTGAATCGTTCTTTGGCCCATCGAGTTTGGGATTCATTTTAGGAGCTACAATATTTATATCTGGCTGTACAGTCAAATTGAGTAGTATCAAAAGCGTGGTTAAAATCTACGGACTATTAATTTTAGTAAGAACAGCAGTTACAGCTTTATTTGCAATTTTGTTTTTCAAATTTTTTGGTATGCAAGGAGTTTTAGGAATTAGTTTAATAGGATTTATTTGTACATTAACATCACTAAATCCTTCGTTGTTCTTGGCAATAATGGAAGACTGTGGAGACGAAGTTGACATGTCAGCGTTCGGATTCATATCGCTTTTTGCAACTCCAGCCATAGCAATGCTTATTTTCGGACTTTCTCAACCGACAAGTGTGGATTACATGTCAATAGTTTCATTGGTAATTCCATTGGTTTTAGGAGTGGCAATAGGAAATATAGACAAAGATTTGGGAAAATTTATCTCAACAGGAATGCCATTCATGATTTTTGCTCTAGGTTGGTCTGTTGGTAATAGCATCGATTTATTTGAAGCAGTCAAAGCAGGATTTTCAGGCGTAATAATGGCAGTAGTTTATTATATTTTGATATTCTTGCCAATGCTATTTGTCGAAAGAAAAGTTTTGAAAAGAGATGGAGTATCCGCGGGTGGATTGTCCACAATTGCAGGATTGTCCGCAAGTATTCCAATGATAATGGCAGCAAATGATCCTTCATTAACAGTTTATGCACCAAGAGCAGCAGCCATAGTAACATTCGGCGTAATAATTTCATCGTTTGTTTCACCATTCTTGTGCAATAAACTATACACTGGAGAAAAACAAAAAGAAGAGAATAAATAAAACAAAAGCCAACGCATTTTTAAAAATGTGTTGGTTTTTATTGCAAGAAAATAAAGATAAAACACAATATAGTCAATTAATTATATGATATAATTAAAATGAAATATTACATAAAATTAAAAAAAACATAATGAAAAATTAACATAAATCACAGATGAAGAAGCAGAAACAGATTTCAGACTAGATACAGTAGAAGAAACAGGGTTTTTCATACTACCAAGCCAATTATTTCAAAATGTCGTAAAAACTGCACGCACCAATGAAAATTTGAACACAGATTTGGCAAATATATTCAAATCAATCGAAAAAAGCGCAATAGGATATCCTTCAGAAGATGACATCAAAGGATTATTCGAAGATGTTGACACCACAAGCAACAAACTAGGAGCAACAGTAGCTGAGAAGAACAAAAGATTATGTGACATACTAACTGGAATTGACAAAATTAATTTAGGCAAATTTGAAAACAACGACATCGACGCATTCGGAGATGCATACGAATATTTGATATCCAACTATGCAAGTAATGCAGGAAAATCTGGTGGAGAATTCTTCACTCCCCAAACAGTGTCAAAGTTTTTGGCAAAGCTTGTAATGGACGGCAAAACAAGCATTAACAAAGTGTACGATCCGACATGTGGGGAACGTGTCATAATAGTGATGGGTGCAGTTTGTGCTAATAAATCAACGGTTTCAGGAACTTTAACTAAATATATTTCGCGCATTGCTTAGAGTAATTAGGGTCTAATTGCTGTGAGCAGTGCATGAGAGGTAAGGACATTATCTATTGAATAGTTGATAATTATCTAATACAATCATATTTAAGGTGATAGTTAGTTACGCATCAGTATAATTATGTTCAAGTTGAATATCTTAGTAGAGCAAAGGGTAAAATTTAATTAGATAAATAGTAAGTAAATTATATGGAGTAACTTACTTTTTTAGAAGGAAGTGACAATTTGAAATACAAGCAAATATTTAACTCTGGAGTTACTTTTCAACAATTTTACGATACTGCTCAGGATAGATATAAGAATTATGCTAATAATGCGATAAGAAATTATTTAAATTTAGAGAGATATTTAGAAAAGGTTAGTAGTATAACAAGCAAATTTAATATACTTGCGATTGGAGAAAACTGGTGTATTGATTCTATAATTAATATTCCTGTAGTTCATTGGTTAGAAAAAAATAATGAAAATATAAAACTTAAAGTAATAGATACAGATAGTTACAGTAAGTTTATGCCTAATGAAAAAGTTATTACACCAACATTTATTATTATGAATCAAGAATATCAGGAGATAGGGAAATGGGTTCAATATCCTAAAAGAATAATAGATGTGGTTGAATCTAAGGACCAAGTTCGAATTATAGTAGAGAAAAGGAGATACCGACAGGGAGAATATATTGTAGATACATTGGAAGAGGTATTAGATATCCTGATTAACTATAGTAATAATATTTATTCAGACAGGAGGAAATAAAGTGAGTCAAGAAAATAAGATAAAGCAATCTTGCTGAGGTTCAATACAAAAAACCACTGGTACAGTGGAAGAAAAAGCAAATTGCCCCAAATGTCACAAAATAGGAGAAAAGGTTAAGAATATAACTGTAAAGCATATGGTATCAGAAAACCTTATGGGAAAGGTTGTACATGAAGAAACTTACTATTTATGTATGAATGAAGATTGTGATGTCGTGTATTATAACATAAACAATGAAAGAGTTTTTTATAAGGAAGATGTAAAAGTTCCTATATGGTTTAAAAAGGATGCAAATCCCAAATATATATGCTATTGCAACCAAGTTACAGAGCAACAAATTATAAACGCTGTTTTATATGATGGTGCAAAGAATATTAAAGATATTATTAGACTTACAGGGGCAATGAAAAATGGAAAGTGCGAAATTAATAATCCTTTGGGTAAATGCTGTAGTCCTTTTATTCAAGAAACCATCAATAAAGCATTAAATAGCAAAAAATAGTTTGCGACAAATAATTTATAAAGTACGTCACAATAGTAATAAAATTAAAAATAATAAAAAACTATAGAATTAAAACTTTTGAAAATATTGTGTGTTTCAGAGATTTGGAAAAGGCTACTGAAGATGCTAAAAAAACTTTTGGCGATGAAAACAGTGTAAATATTATTCTTGAAAAAAGCTACGAAGAATACATGGAAGGTTTTACAGACGAAGAGACTGGAAAAGTTACCAGAGGTTACAAGGATATTTGCAATGAAATTGTTGCAAAATTCCCGGATCCAACTGAGATTTTCTTGGAGGCTGACAAGAAGGAATTTGTACAACTTTTTGGAGAGTTATTGAAGTCTGAAAATATTCTGAAAAACTTCGATGAGGTTAATAGAATTAAAGAATTATACGAAGAAGTAGCAGAAGAATTTTACTTCAAGCTAAAGGATAAATTTATTATAGAAATATCTAAGTTGGATATTTGAGAATTTTATGGAAAAGTAAAATTATGATTTCAAATTTATTGGGGAAGCTTTAATAGCTTTCCTTTTTATTTTGAAAATATTAGAAACGTTGTAGGATTTTGTTGTTGATATGAAAGGTCAAAGATGGTATAATTTAAGAAAGATAAATTTTTTTTATGCAATTAGTCAGAGAAAGTCAAAAGAGGTGATAGTATGGCAGGGCTTAGTAACAGCATTGAAGCTTTTTTGAAGCAGTTGTTGAGTAATACTGACGATGATTTCATCGAAATCGGAAGAAATGATCTTGCCAATCAGTTTAATTGTGCTCCATCGCAAATTAATTACGTTCTGACTACTAGATTTACTCCGTACAAGGGTTATTATATTGAAAGTAGACGCGGTGGAAGTGGATATGTTAAAATAATAAAATTAACAATTGAAGACAGTAATCCGATTAAGGAGATTGTCGAAAATGTTATTGGGGATAGAATTACAAAGGATAAGTCGAATAATATTATTAATATGCTTTTGGATGAGGAATTGATAACTGAAAGGGAAGCTTTGGTTATGGTTCACGCTTTAGAGGATAATACTTTGTCGAAGGTGGATTTTAATGACAGGAATATTCTGAGGGCTGATTTATTGAAGAATATGTTATTGGCTTTTATGAGATAGAGGTGATTATATGAATTGCGATAATTGTGGCAAACCTGCTTTTATTCAAGTTAAAATCGTGGGACCATTTGGTGCTCGTGATGTGAATTTGTGTCATGATTGCTATGAAGAATATATGAATAATTTGAAGAATGAGATTATTTCGAATTCTGATTTTAAGTTTGATTCTGATCAAGAATTGAACGAAAACAAGGAGCTTTTTGAAGAAATCGCAAAGCAAATTTCTGATGTGGTGGAACATTTGCCTTTTGAAAAGGTACAAGAATCTTCAAAGAAAGATGTTGACGATAAAAGTGTGTGTCCAGTGTGCAATATGCCGTTTGATGAGTTGAAGAATTATTCATCGATTGGTTGCAAATATTGTTACGATCATTTCAGGGATTTCATCATGGATAAGAGAAATTCGAAAAGTTATCCAAAATATTACAGGGGCAAATTCCCTAAGAATTTTGAAAAGGCAAAGGAAATTTTGGAGAAGTTGGATAGCTTGTCTGATGAGTTTTTCATTGCAATGGATAATGAGGAATTTGAAAAGTGTCATGATATTCAAACGAAGATTGACGATTTGGAATTGAAATTACAAGAGTATAGGGAAAAATGTTATGAATAATTCAAGTGTTGTAATGAAATCTGATGTGTCGTTGAGAAGAAATTTGTCGGACTATAATTTTATGTTGGTTATAGATACGGATTCTTGTGACGATATGAAATCAGATATTAAAAAAGAATTGAATAATCTGGAATATTTGAAGGAGTCTAGCGTTTATTCTTTTAAGGATACTAAAAGTACGAACAGAGATTATCTGAGAAAACAAGGATACATTTCCAGTGCTTACTATGAGGATGTGTCTCCGGAAGTTATCATAAATAGCGATAAAAAATGCGTGTTTACTTTGGCAGATAATGACCACATTTGCATTACTGCTTACGATTTTGGGAAAAATTTGAGAGATATTTACGAAAAATGTCTGAATATTGAAGAAAAATTGAATGATAAATTGAATTTTGCTTTCGATATTGATTTTGGATATTTGTCAGATGATTTCTACGATTCGGGATGTATGATGGATGTGAGCGTGTGTATGAACTTGAAGGCTTTGGAGTATTTCAACAAGATAGATGATATTCAAGATGTTGCAAGATACAGAGGATATATGTTTGAGAAAGCTTTCAATTCTAATACGAAAAGTTCGATTTACAGGCTTACGACTAATGGTCATTTGATGGATCCTGAATATATTATCAATGATATGACGCTTTTGATTGATTCGATTTCTAGAAAGGAAATTGAAAACAGACGCATTTTATTCGAAAATAATCCTGAGTTTAAGGATGACCTTTTGAGAAGTGTGTCGATGTTAAAATATTCAAGAGTTTTGGATGAAATTGAAGGGATGAACAAGATTGGAGATTTACTGATAGCTATGGATTTTGGTATGGTTGATGGTTTTGATGTAGATGAAATTCTTGACTTGTACGATAAGACAAATAAGTTGAAGCTTGAAAAATTTCGCGAAAACAATAAATTGAATCAAAACATCGGAGTGTTGAGAAGCGAAATCATCAAGGATACTTTGGAAAGACAGGTGAAAAATTGAGAAAATCAGATATTTATAATTTAAGAACTGAAGCTGTGTATGAGGCAATTAGTTTGAAGCACGCGGATCTTGGAGTGGAGCATGTGCTACTTGCTATGTTCAAGTTTGATTTCAAGGCGTCTCAATATTTGAAAAAACACGGTGGAAATTACGAAAAAATTAGAAATTTAATTATAGATGAGTTGGGTTATGGAGACAGCAAGGAAACTAATCAAAGGATTAGCCCGAAACTTGAAGAAATAATCACTCAAGCTGTGGGATTGTCCAACACTTACGGCGAAAGGGCGATTACTCCTGAACACATTATGGCAGCGCTTTGCATGGATAGTTCTAACTACGCTAATCATTTGATGAAAAGAACAGGCGTGGATATTATGAAATTGACAGCGGAACTTCGAAAATATTTCTTTATGAAGATGAAGAGAGAACAAGGAGATGTCAACGACAAATCAGTTAATTCTTCTAAGTCAAGTGAGATTGAAAAGTACACTAAGAATTTGAACGAATTAGCGAAAGAAGGAAAGATAGATCCTTGTATCGGTCGTGAGGGAGAAATCGAAAGGATTATTCAAGTTCTTCTTAGACGTAAGAAAAACAATCCTGTGTTGATTGGAAATCCAGGTGTCGGCAAGACTGCTATCGTGGAAGGCTTGGCTGTTAAGATTGTCAAGGGTGAAGTGAATGATATTTTCAAGGACAAGGAGATTTTGTCGTTGGATTTGGCAGCGTTGTTGGCTGGAACAAAGTACAGAGGAGATTTTGAAGAAAGAATCAAAAAAGTTATCGATACTTTGTCAAATTCAGAAAACAAAATCTTGTTTATAGATGAACTTCATTCGTTGATGGGCGCTGGTGGTGCAGAGGGCGCATTGGATGCATCAAATATTTTGAAACCATCATTGGCGAGAGGCGATTTGCAAATAATCGGAGCTACAACTATCAATGAATACAGAAAAACTATCGAAAAGGACCAAGCTTTTGAGAGAAGACTTCAAACTATCATGGTAGAGGAGCCTTCTGTTTCGGATTCTATACAAGTTATTGAAGGATTGAAGGACAAATACGAATCACATCACCACGTTCTAATCAGTGACGAAGCAATTAGAGCGAGCGTTGAATTGTCACACAGATATTTGAACGACAGATATTTGCCAGACAAGGCGATAGATTTGATAGATGAAGCTCAATCGATGGTTAGAGTGAAAAACTTCACTGGTGGCAAAAATTATGCGAAAATTCTAGAAGAATTAGAAGAAGAAAAGCAAGAAGCTATTCAAAATTCTGATTTCTTACTTGCAGCAGAAAAAAGAGATGCCATCAAGGAAGTAGAAGCAGAAATGGAAGAAGAAGACCAAGACGAAAACAAATTGGAAATTGGATTCGATGAAATAGCGAATATCGTGTCACGTTGGGCAAAAGTTCCAGTGTCTAAGCTAACAGAATCAGAATCACAAAAATATTTGTTCTTGGCTGATAATTTGAAAAAAGTTGTCATCGGACAAGACAAGGCCATTGATTCTATTTCCAACGCAATTAAAAGAGCACGTGTCGGACTCAAAAATCCTAACAAGCCAATCGGATCATTTGTGTTTGTCGGACCAACTGGTGTTGGTAAAACATACTTGGCGAAAAAACTTGCTAAGGAATTGTTCAATGATGAGAATGCGATGATTAGAATTGACATGACAGAATATATGGAAAAACATTCCGTTTCCAAATTGATAGGATCACCTCCAGGATATGTTGGCCACGATGATGGTGGACAATTAACTGATATGGTGCGTACGAAACCATACTCTGTAATATTGTTTGATGAAATCGAAAAGGCTCATCCAGATGTTTTCAACACGCTTTTGCAAGTTTTGGACGACGGTAGACTTACAGACTCCAAAGGACGTGTGGTTAATTTCAAAGACACTGTAATCATAATGACATCAAACATTGGAGCAAGTGAACTTGAAAGCAAAAATGTAATTGGGTTTAATACAGCAGAAGATGTTGAAGTTGATGAATACAATAGAAACAAAGAGACTATCAACAATGCAATGAAGTCGATGTTCAAGCCAGAATTTATGAATAGATTAGACGATGTTATCGTGTTTAGTAATTTGAACAAGGAAAATATAAAAGAAATTGCTGGACTTATGATGGATGAATTGGTTGAGAGAATGGCTAAGAATGATTTGATAATTTCATATGACGAAAAAATCTTGGATTATCTTGTAGACAAAGGATACGACAAGAAATTCGGAGCAAGACCTCTTGAAAGACTTATCAGAACAGATATTGAAAATGAACTTGCCGACAAGATCCTGAACGGAGATATCGACAAAAATAGGAAAACAACTATAACTGTGATTAACGACAAGGTTAGCTTTAGAAGATATGTAAGAAGCAAAAAGACTGTGAAACAATAATATGAAAAAGAAAACGAAATACGTGTGCAAAAATTGTGGCTACGAGCAAGCCATGTGGATAGGAAAATGCCCCAACTGCAACAGTTGGGGTTCTATGCAAGAACAAGAAATCGTAGATGAAAAATCGAATACAACAACAAGTTCAAGCAAATCTTCAAAAGCTGTTAAATTGGTCGATGTAAAGATAGATTCGTCAGAGAGAATCCAATCGTCAATTAGTGAGTTAAACAGAGTTTTTGGCGGAGGACTTGTACGAGATTCTGTGTCAATTCTCACGGCAAGACCAGGTGCTGGAAAATCTACTTTGCTTTTGGAGCTTGCAAATGATTTGGCTTCTAAAAATATAAAAGTTCTCTACATTTCTGGAGAAGAATCCACATCTCAAATCAAACAAAGAGCGATGAGAACTATGGAGAAAATCCCGGAAAATATTTGGTTGATTTCAACAACTAGCATGGACAATGCGCTGGATTCAATCGATAAAATAAAACCTGATGTGATTTTCTTGGATAGTATTCAAACATTCCAACTTCGTGAATACACTTCACGCCCAGGCTCTCCTGTGCAAACTGTTGAATGTGCGAATAAAATCGTAGAAATCTGCAAAAATCCAGAGAAGCCAACTCTTGCGATTATGGTTGGTCACATGACAAAATCAGACGAAATGGCAGGGCTTAGAACGCTTGAACACTTGGTGGATACTGTGCTTTATTTGGAAGGTGAAAGTGACGATCCTTTGAGATTGTTGACAACGACGAAAAATAGATTCGGTCGAACTGGAGAGATTGGACTGTTTAACATGCAAGAAGATGGAATAAAAGAAATCACAGATGCGTCTGATTATTTCGTCACGAAAAGAAAAAAAGATGTAAATGGTGCAGCACTTTCTGTAATAAAAGAAGGATCACGAATTTTGGTTGTAGAGGTGGAGGCATTGGTGTCCAAATCATTCACTCCGTATCCTCAAAGGATAGGGGACAGTCTTCGTAAAGACCAATTAAACACTTTGATTTCTATATTGGAAGAACGCGCTGGAATGAATATGTACGACAAAAATGTCATAATCAAAACCACAGGAGGAATCAAAATCCAAGAACAATCTGTGAATTTGTCCATAATAATGGCGATTGCATCATCACTTATGAACAAACCAATTCCATCAGATGTAGTGTTCATTGGAGAAGTTGGATTAACAGGAGAAATCAAAAGAGTCCCACAAATAGAAACCAGATTAAAAGAAATCGAAAGATTGGGATACAAAAAAGTTTATATCTCACAAAACACGAAACTAACACAAAAATACGATCTTGAAATCAAACAATTTGATAGCATAAGATCGGTAATATCAGATATATTTTAGAAGGCACTCAAAAATTGAGCGCCTTTTTCTAATTCTTTCCTAATAGTAATTTGTTGTTATCAATGTAGGTTTTTATTGCAGACAAATCATTTTTCTCATACAAATCCAATAGATATTGTCTGTGAATTTTGGATTCTTCCTTACCATCTTTGTAAATTGGATAATCTTCGTTTTCTTTCATGGACTGCATAGCTTTTTTCAAATCTTCATCAGAACCAATGCTGTATCTTTCAGAATAAGAATTGTAAGTATTCATAGATTTATTTTTGCACATTGTAAATGAAAACATGAACACTAAACATAATAAAATCACAAGTATTTTGTTACGTTTCATAAAATCCTCCCAACTGTTTATTTATCTTAATTATAAAACGTTTTCTAAAAAAAAACAATTCATATACACAAAAAAAGAGTGGACAATGTCCACCCTTAAAATTATAATTCTTTTTCTATTTCGTCTAATATTTCCAATAATTGTGGAAGGATTTCTTCAAGAACGCCATCGTTCATTGGGTTTTTGATGTTACCAGCCTTCATTATTCCGAAGAATGATTGGCTTCCACCAACTTTACAGATTTCAAGGTAATCTTTGAATGCTTCTTCGCGGTTCTTTCTTGATTTCAATAAGAATTGGAATGCGCAAACTTGAGCCAATGTGTAATCAATGTAGTAGAATGGGTTGTTAAAGATGTGACCTTGTCTGTACCACCAAGTTCCTTTTTCCAAGAATTCATCATCATAATCCAAGTTTGGACGATACATTAATTCTATTTCGTGGTATTTTGCTTTTCTTTCTTCAGGTGTACAATCAGGATTTTCGTATACGAAGTGTTGGAAATGGTCGATAGTTACACCGTAAGGAATGAAACTGATAGCTCCATCTAAATGAGAGAATTTGAATTTGTTAGTTTCTTCTTCGAAGAACAATTCCATCCATGGCCATGTCAAAAATTCCATACTCATTGAGTGGATTTCGCAAGCTTCAAATGTTGGCCAGATATATTCGAAAATTCTTCCGTCCATTGAAGTGTATGCTTGGAATGCGTGGCCTGCTTCGTGAGTCATTACTTCTACATCGTGAGTAGTTCCGTTGAAGTTGGCGAAGATAAATGGAGATTCATAATCTTCAATTGTAGTACAGTATCCGCCGCCTTCTTTACCTTTTTTGCTTTCCAAATCGAATAATTCTCTTTCATACATAAAGTCGAAGAATTTTTTAGTTTCTGGTGACAATTCAGAGTACATTTTCTTAGCATTATCTACCAAGAAGTCTTTTTCTCCGTGAGGTTTTGCGTTACCATCTGTGAACATTACGTTGTTATCGTAAGCTTTCATATCTTCGATGCCAATTCTCTTAGATTGTTTCTTTCTCAATTCAAGATAAACTGGTGTTACGTATTTTTTGACAAATTCTCTGTATTTTGCGACATCATTCTTGTCGTAATCAGTTCTCATCAATGATTTGTATTGGTATTCGATGTATGAATCAAATCCCAAAGATTTAGCCATATCTGTTCTAACGTGAACCATTTCGTCGTAGATATCGTCGATTTCTTTTTCGTGTTCTTTGAAAAATTCTGAGATTTTTCTTGTAGCGGCTTTTCTTTCATCACGATCTTTTGATTGTGTGTAAGGAGCCATTTGTGACAATGTCAATGTTTTATTATCAAATTCGATTTGTGCAGATGCGATTAATTTGTTGTATTTTGTAGTTAATTGGTTTTCTTTTTGTTTGAATGGAACTGCTTTTTCGTTGAAAATCAATTGGCAGCTGATCAAATCAAACAAATGTTGTCCAAAATGTTCAATCAAATCGTCTTTGAATTTGGAGTTGTCGATAGCTTCGTACATTTTAGTGTCAAGCACTGAATAATGTGGCATGTATTCATCCAAGAAATCTTGTTCTTCCTTGTAAAATTCGTCGTTCGTATCGATTGTGTGACGAATGTATGCAAGGTTGACATTAGTGCTTAGTGTTTTCTTGTATTTGTCCATTTCTTCCATGATTTTGATTTGTTCTTCAGAAGTTGTGGAATCGTTAAATCTTTTGATAAAATCTTCGACCTTTTTCTTGTCTTCTTCGAAGTTAGGTCTAGTGTATTTGTATTCTGTAAATTTCATTTTTTCACCTCTAAAATTATTTTATCATATTTTTATACTATGTAAATGTTTTTATGGTTGATAAATATTTCTAAGAAAAAAACAATAAAAAAATATAGGGAATAGTGTTAGTAAAATAAAAAAAGTGGGTATATAAAAAATGTAAGAGATTTGAACTGATGATTCCACCAGCTTAAAATTTTCTTACAAAGAAAAGGAGATGTTATTTAATGAATAATAGTTATGATGAAAGAGTCAAATTTGTTAATGGAAATTATCACTCTTTAGTTCACGCAAGAAAGCCAAAAGGCATAGATGATAAGAAAGCCTACATTATAGGTACTGGTATTGCTGCATTGGCTGCGGGTGGATTTTTAGTAAAAGATGCTCACATGAAAGGCGAAAATATTACTTTTATTGAACAATTAGAATTGCCTGGTGGAAGTTTGGATGGAGAATTTAAGGCTGAACACAGAGGATATGTTGCCAGAGGCGGTAGAGAAATGGGTCACCATTTTGAAACTTTGTGGGACTTGTACAGTGCGATTCCATCATCTGAAAATCCAGAGGAATCAATACTAGATCATTTCTTCTACACTAACTTAGACGATCCAAATTTCAGTAAATGTCGTATAACTCATGAAAATGGTAAAAGATATGATGAAGAAAAATTCAACTTATCAGACAAAGCTTTGAAGGAAATTGCAGAGCTTACAATTACAAAAGATGAAATCTTACAAAACAAACAAATTGATGAAGTTTTCTCAGAAGAAACTTTGAATAGTGATTTCTGGATTTTGTGGAGATCAATGTTTGCGTTCCAAAACTGGAATAGTGCTTTGGAAATGAAATTGTATTTGAACAGATTTATCCACCATGTTGGAGGACTTCCTACACTTTCAGCTCTTCAATTTACTCAATACGACCAATACGAATCTATCGTTAAACCGATAGTTAAATGGTTAGAAGAAAAAGGTGTTAAATTTGAATACGGAATCACTGTAAAGGATATTGATTTTGATATAACTGCTGATAAGAAAGTTGCTACAAAATTGGTAATGGAATCAAGTAAAGGTGAAGACAAATCAATTGATTTAACTGAAAATGATTTGGTGTTTATAACTAATGGATCAATGACTGAATCATCAAGCTACGGTGACGATGAGACTGCAGCAACTTTGAGTGCTGATCTTGGCGGAAGCTGGGATTTATGGAGGAATATAGCATTAAAATCAGATGAATTCGGCAAACCTGACAAATTCTGTAAAAATGTTGAAAGAACTAACTGGGAATCTTGTACTGTAACTGTTCATGGTGGTAAAGTTATCGACTATATCGAAAATATTACTAAGAGAAATCCTTACACAGGAAAAGTAGTTACAGGTGGTATCGTAACTGTTAAGGATTCAAATTGGTTGATGAGCTGGACGATTAACAGACAACCACAATATGTTGGTCAACCAAAAGAAGATATTTGCGTTTGGGTTTACGGATTATTTACTGACAAAGACGGAAATTATATCAAAAAAACTATGAGAGATTGTACAGGAAAAGAAATCACAAAAGAATGGTTATATCATATAGGTGTTCCTGAAGCAGAAATCGATCAATTATCACAAGATTGTTCAGCAATTCCTGTAATGATGCCATATATTACAAGTCATTTTGAACCTCGTGAATTTGGCGACAGACCTTACGTTGTTCCTAAAGGAGCTGTGAACTTTGCATTCCTTGGACAATTTGCAGAAACACTTGACAAACCTGGCAGAGATACTGTATTTACTACAGAATATTCTGGAAGAACAGCAATGGAAGCTGTATATGCATTGTGTCATGTTGAAAAGGGAATTCCAGAAGTTTACGCTTCAAGATACGATTTGAGATATTTATTAAATGCTGTTAGTGCACTTAATGATTACGAAAAACCTGACCTACCAATTCCAAAATTGTTAGCTCATAGTATTGGAAAGAAAATAGAAGACACTGATATCGAATTAATGTTAAAAGAAAATAATTTGATTTAGATTTGTTAATATCCCTGGAATTTATTTTCTGGGGATATTTTTTTGTTTTAATTTGTAATAAAATATACAAAAGGAGATGAAAAAATGAACTCTGATTACAAAGATAGAATAAAAGGTGCGTTGTATGCATTTGCGATAGGCGATAGCATGGGAGCTACGACTGAATTTATGACAGAAGAGGAAATCCATAAAAAATACGATAAAATTACAGATATTGTCGGTGGAGGATGGCTTGATTTGAAGGCCGGAGAATGTACCGATGACACCGATATGAGTATTTGTGTTATGAATTCTTTGATGGAAAATGACAGTGATAATTTTGAAAAGAATACAATGAAACTTTTTGTAGAATGGTACAACACTCATCCAAGAGATATTGGCAATCAATGTAGACGTGCTATCGAACATTACATTCAATACGAAATATTTATCGAAGAAGACGATACAGCACTTGGAAATGGAAGCTTGATGAGGGCACTTCCATGTGCATTATTAGATAACGAAAACTCAGAAGAACTGAACATAAAACAAGGAAAACTTACACATAACAACGATATGTGTGCTGAAATTATACGAGAATATACACAAATTATCAGAGATAATATCAATGGAAAAAACCACGAGCTAAAAGATACTCAATTGTTAAAACCATCAGGATATATCGTGAACACTTTCAATAATGCGATTCATTGGGCAAAAGAAAATTCCGTTGAAGATTGTATTATAAATGCTGTAAATCACGGGGGAGATTCCGACACGATAGCTGCAATTGCAGGAAGTATCAGCGGATCAATTCAAGGATATTCTACAATTCCTAAAAGATGGATTGAAAAATTAGACGAAAATGTAAAAGAACAAATTGAAAAATTCGTAGAGTATTTGTTCGACGGAAATGTGAATGATGATCGAAATAAAATATAAATTAGTTGAATGTATTTATTTGAGACTGTGAAATAGTTTTTGTATGAGAAATCCTCCTGATAAGACAATAATCAGGAGGATTTTAATATGTCAAAAAATACATAAAAAGTTATACTTAAAGCATAACTATAAATACATTATTTATTTTAAATGTATATTCAGGAAAATGATAAAGGTTTTTATATTTTAATTATTAATGAAATCTCTGTTTTTAAAATTATTAATATATTTTTATTATGAGTTTTATGTATATAAAGTTAAAAAAATAATTATATTAGAGGTCTTATAAATGTTGACTAGATAAAAAAAAAGTAGTAAAATTTAAAACGTAATTTTTGAAAATGGGACTCAATATCGATATTTGCAATTTATACCATGAATAAAATTAATATTTTTTAATCTAGGAGGATTTATGAAAAAAAAGGATATTATAAAGGCAACTCTTGTTGCAGCTTTATCAGTTTCATCAGTTTCATTTATGTGCAGTGATACAGTTTTTGCAAAAACTGAAGATACTCAAAATATTATTGATAAGAAAAAATCTATAGAATATAAGCAGGATGAAAATAAGCTTACTAATGAGACGTTAAAAGTCAATAAAGAAAATTCGAACAATACAAACGATGAAAAGTTATCAGTAATTACCAAAGAAGATATTAAAGAGGATTCAGTAATTGAAAATAAAAATACTTCCGATAACAAATATTCAAACAAAGAAGTATCAAAAGGAAATGAATTGTATAAAGCAGATGAAATTCAAAACATTTCTAAAAAAGAAGAAGATAGAGTTGTATACATAGCTGAATTTAGGAATAAGGAGGATGGTCAGAAAGCAATTAAAGAACTATCTAATTTTAAAAATACTAAAGTTTTGTATACTTATAATACGATTTTCAATGGTTGTGCTATAGAAACAAATCGAGATAATTTGGACAAAATTAAACTTATTGAAGGCATTTCATCAGTCGAAAAATCACAAAAAGTTCAACCGATGATGAACAATGCTCGAAAGGAAATAGGAGTTGATGAATCCATAGATTACCTAAAAGCAATCAATGCTCAATTTGGCAAAAACTTTGATGGTAGAGGAATGGTAATTGCAAATATTGATACTGGAACTGATTACAGACACAAAGCCATGAGAATTGACGAAGATGCGAAATCATCGATGAAATATAAGAAAGATGATTTACAAGGAACTGACAAGTACTTTTGGTTGAGTGATAAAATACCTCACGCTTTTAACTATTATAATGGTGGCAAAATCACTGTCGAAAAATATGATGATGGTTCAGATTATCATGATCCACACGGTATGCATATAGCAGGAATTCTTGCTGGAAATGATACTGATGAGGACATAGCTAATTATAATGGTATTGACGGGATTGCTCCAAACGCTCAAATATTTTCTTACAAGATGTATTCTGATTCAGGTGATGGATTTGCCGGTGATGAAACGATGTTTCATGCTATTGAAGATGCAATCAAGCATAAGGTCGATGTAGTATCTGTATCATCAGGTTTTACAGGAACAGGACTAGTAGGAGAAAAATATTGGCAGGCTGTTAGAGCTTTGAGAAAAGCTGGCATTCCTATGGTTGTAGCAACTGGAAACTACGCAACAGCTGCATCAAGCTCATCATGGGACTTGGCAGCAAATAACCAACTAAAGATGATAGATACAGGCAATGTAACTAGAACTGCTGCACATGAAGATGCTATCGCGGTCGCATCAGCTAAAAATCAAATAGTAGAGTTTGACAAGGTCAATATTGGTGGAGAAAGCTTTAAGTATAGAAATATCGGTACCTTCTTCGATAAGGATAAGATTATTAGAAATGAAGACGGAAGCAAGCTATCTGACAAAGTAAAATTTGTTTATATAGGCAAGGGTCAAGATGAAGATCTAGTTGGTCTTAATCTTAAAGGCAAAATTGCCGTTATGGATAGAATCTATACCAAAGATTTAAAATATGCCTTTAAAAAAGCTGCCGATAAAGGTGCTCGTGCAATCATGGTTGTAAATACAGTTAACTACTACAACAGAGATAACTGGACAGAGCTTCCAGCCATGGGTTATGAAGAAGATGAAGGAACAACTTGTCAAGTATTTTCAGTATCAGGTGATGATGGTCTAAAGATTTGGAATATGATTAATCCAACAAATAAAACAGAGGTTAAAAGAAATAAAAAGGAAGACTTCAAAGATAAGCTTGACCAATACTATCCAATTGACATGGAAAGCTTCAACAAAAACCGTCCAAAGCTTGGTGATGAGAAAGAGCTAGCCTTTAACTTTGCTCCTGATACAGATAAGGAACTTTACAAGGAAGAAGTAATAGTTCCAGCAGCTTCTACATCTTGGGGTCCAAGGGTTGACCTCCTCCTAAAGCCAGATGTATCAGCACCAGGAAAGAACATCAAATCAACTCTAAATGTAATTGACGGCAAGTCAACTTATGGTTATATGTCAGGAACAAGTATGGCAACACCAGTAGTTGCAGCATCAACAGTATTGATTAGACCAAAACTAAAAGAGATGCTCGCAAAACCTGTCTTAAAAGACCTAACAGGTGACGACAAAATCGACTTAACTACTCTTACAAAGATTGCCCTACAAAACACAGCAAGACCTATGATGGATCCAACAGGTTGGAAGGAGAAATCACTATATTATGCTTCACCAAGACAACAAGGCGCTGGTCTTATTAACGTAGCTAATGCACTAAGAAATGACGTTATAGCTAGCTTTAAGAATTTAGACTCTGAAGGTTTGGTAAATTCATATGGATCTATTTCACTTAAAGAGATTAAGGGCGATAAAAAATATTTCACAATTAAATTAATTAATACATCAGATAGACCTCTAACATTTAAAGCTTCATCATCTGCAATCACAACAGATTCCTTAACCAATAGACTAAAACTTGATGAAACTTACAAGGATGAAAAATCTCAAGATGGAAAACAAATTGTTCCAGAAATCCATCCTGAAGTAATTAATGGAGCAAAGATAACATTCGAATACGATACATTTACCATAAAACCAAATTCAAGTTTTGACTTAAATGCTGTAATAGATGTCGGAGATGCTAAAGATAAAAATAAATTTGTAGAATCCTTCATTAGATTTGAATCTAAAGAAGAAGTTGAGGCAATGTGCGGTAAGGGAAACAAGACAGTTTTTCAACCATCTCTATCAATGCCACTTATGGGCTTTGCTGGAAATTGGAACAAGGAGCCAATCCTTGACAAGTGGGCTTGGGAAGAAGGTTCAAAATCAAAGACAATGGAAGGTTATGATGACGATGGTAAACCAAAAATACCTGGAACCTTGAATAAGGGTATAGGTGGAGAACACGACATCGATAAATTCAATCCAGCTGCCGTTATCCAAAACAGAAAAGATGGAAATACAAAATCACTTGATCAAGACCCTGACTTATTTGCATTAAATAACAACCAAGGATTAACTGATGCATCTAATAGCGGCTCAAAAGTAGCAAGAGTTTACCCACTCGATTCTAAAGGACAAAATCAAGAAGTACAAATAGAAAGAGGGCTAACCCCTTCACCACTTGTTCTAAGAAGTGCAAAAGAAGGACAAATATCAATCGTAAATACCGATAAAGAAGGAGAAGGTCAAAAAGATCTTAAAGTAATAACTAAAGAGCATTTTATTAGAGGTATCTTAAACTCTAAGAGAAATGACGCTAAGGGTATAAAATCTTCTAAGCTAAAAGTTATGGGAGATTTGAAATGGGATGGATTAATCTACAACCCAAGAGGAAGAGAAGAAGGCGCTAATGATGATAATAATAACCAAGACTTGGAAACAAAACTTAGGGGTCAATTTGAACCAATAGCTGAGGGTCAATACTTCTACAAGTTCAAATATAGATTAACCAAGGATTATCCATGGCAAGTTTCTTATATACCAGTAAAAATTGACAATACAGCTCCAACAATTGTTGATGTTGATTTCTCTAATCCAGACAAAATCAAATTAATAGCAAAAGATACCTACCACAAGGTAAAAGATAAGTACAAAAACGAAACCTTGTTTGTAAGAGATCAAAAGAACCATCCAGATAAATTTGAAGAAGTAGCCAACGAAGTATGGTATGCAGGTGCAGCTATAGTTGACGAGAATGGCGATGTTGAAAGAAACCTTGATGTTAAATATGCAGGAGAAGGCGAAGGTAGAAATAGAAAGCTTGATAAAAATGGAAATACTATCTATGAAATTAGCGGAGCTGGAGATTTAAGGGGAAAAATCATCGAAGTAATCGCCCTAGATGGTGCAAGTAACTTCACCAAAATCCATAGGATTAAATTTGATAATAAAGCTGATGCAAAAGGAATGATTTCTTATTACCTAGTAGATCCTGACCAAGATTTTTCTAATTACAAAAAACTAGGAGAAATTTCCGAAGATAAACTCAAAAATGCAAAGAGTACAGAAGTCGTAGATAAAGTAGAAGAAAAGAAAGACAGGGTAGAGGAAAATACTATCGAAGAAGCTTCAAGACTTGAGCTAGACAAAGAAATCTCTACAGTAAGAAATTTTGAAAATAAAGACCTAAAGAAACTAATTAAAAAGAAATATAAGCAAGAAGACGACTATGTAAATGGTGGAAAAAGAACAGTAGAACTTGATTATCAATATGATGAAAATGGAAATATAAAAGCCTATGAAGATGGAAGTGCTCTAGAATATGAAACTGAGAAACTTGATGATGTTAAATCAAAGCTTGGTGGAGTATTAAGCCCATCAAAGGATGGACATTTTGAAATTCTTGGAAAAGTAAGTAATGTATCAAAAGATGCTAAGGCTTACTATGGTAATGACTTTAAATTAATAGAAATTAAGGCAAGTAAATACGACCCACAAACAAAAACTCTAACCTTTGACTTATTTGCAAACACAAATGATGTAGTCGATGGTCTATCCTTTACTGGAGATATGAATATCCTTGTAAAAGATAAGGACCAAACAAAAGCTAAAACTATAATAAGGATGCCAGAAAAGAAGGATGAAGCAGAGGAAGCTTCACCATATGCCTCAAGCTACGGAAATATTATCGAACTAGGTGAAGGTGAGCTTACAAAACAAAAACCACAAGATCCAAGCAAGATGGATACAAACAAGATGTTCTTCGATCAAGAAAAGGGTCAATATGTATTAAATGATAATATGATTGTAAGAAAGGGATATGCCCTAAGAGTTACTACATTTAACCCAGGAAAAACTGACATGCTCGATGGCAATGGAGTTTATAGCAAGGCAGATATAGAAAAAATCCAAAAGACTTCCCCTAACATCAAGGCCCTATCACAAAAAACAATCTACTGTGATAGTAGAAATGTTCAAGATGGAAGAAGCGCTCAATCGGTTCTTATGTCAGCATTGGATGGCTTTAATATAGTTAGATACCAAGTATTCAAATTCAAAACTAATGATAAGGGAGAGGCTATAGATAAGGATGGAAAGCTTGTAGATGATCCTTCTAAACTAGTTCTTCTTGGCAAAGATGGCAAGGAATATATCGGAGATGATAAATCAAACGTTGAAGCCATTAAAGAAGACGGTGCAATGCTATTTATCGATACAAAGCCTGTGAATCTATCAATGGATAAAAATTACTTTAATCCTTCTAAATCTAATAAGATTTACGTAAGAAATCCAGAATTTTATCTAAAAGGAAAAATTTCTGATAAAGGTGGATTTAACTGGGAAATGAGAGTTAATGAGTCAGTTGTAGATAATTATTTAATATATGGTGATTTACACATTGACAATACAAGAGACTTTAATATAAAACTTGATGTAAAAGATGGGGATATCATGGATTGGGGAATGAAAGATTATAAGGCAAATGGATTCCCAGATGAAGTTAAAGATATGGACGGAAATGTATTCTTAAAAACAGGTTATTCTTCAATGAACGCAAAGGCGGTAGGAGTTCACTATCAATTCTTATATGATAATGTAAAACCTACAGTTGAGGTGCGCAAAGATGGTAAAATATCTATTGAATATGCAAAAAATAAATTTATTAAATTTAACATATTTGATAAAAGAGATAATAACAAAGATGGAGAAATACAAGAACAACACATCTATGTAAATGGAAAAGAATACAAATCACTAGATGATATTAAAGACATCAAAGATAATGAATTAAAAATCAAATTTGTAGTAAAAGACTTTGCAAGAAATACTACAGTAAGAGAATTTAACTTAGACAAAAATACTGGAACGATAACGTCTATAGAGCCAGAAAAAGTCAAGCTTACTATAGATAATAAGGAAAATGAACTAGTAAAAGGTGAAGATTTCGTTCTTCCAGCTTATAAGGAAGAAGTAGCAGAAGGATATCAATTTGACGGCTGGAAAATTTCAGGAGTAAAGGACAAAAAAGAATCAGGTTATGTTTTGTTCGTAACAGAAGAAACAACAATAAATCCAACTTTTAAGAAAATTAAGGTAAAAGAACAAGAAGAAAACAAACCTACATTCGATATTAATAAGAAAAAGGAAACGTCTCAAGAAAATACTTGCCAACCAAAAGAAACAGAAGATTCAACAGACGTATCAAGTGACGATAATTCAAATCAATCGGATTTAGCTAATGATACTGA
>NZ_JBRFJF010000015.1:0-33827 GCF_052932265.1 Finegoldia sp. P2-F-LR
ACCGAATTATTGTTTGGTTTGTACTTCTCTCAAAGTATTTACTTTATTTAATTTATTAAGGTTCTATAGTTTGTTGTCTTAATGACAACTTTCTTCGCACTTTCGTAACGACTTTGTTAGTATATCATACTAACTTTTCTTTGTCAACACTTTTTTTTGAAATATTTTTCATTCAAAATGTGTTTTCTTGAAATGTTACTTTAGTGAACTATTATAGTTTACTATCATCATTTCATTTTGTCAAGTGTTTTGTAAAACTTTTTTTATTTTCGTTTTACTTGCATTACTTTCTTTTAAGTAATTTAAAAAGCACTTAACTCAAAGTGCTTTTATATAATATCAATATAAAAGCTAATTGTCAAGTGCTTTATAAGTTTACTTTATATTATTTTAAAAATGCGTGGTATGCTTTGCTTGTCATGTAGCAGTCAGCTTTCGATAATAATTCTACTGGTGCATGCATTGATAGCATAGCTGTTCCGATGTCAACTACTTCTGCTCCTTGGTTTGCAAGTATGAAGGCTATTGTTCCTCCACCACCTTGGTCTATTTTACCAAGTTCAGTTGTTTGCCACATTACTTTTTCTTCTTTGAATAATTGTCTTAATTCATTTAA
The DNA here is from genome assembly GCF_052932265.1 of Finegoldia sp. P2-F-LR. Classification (NCBI taxonomy): domain Bacteria; kingdom Bacillati; phylum Bacillota; class Tissierellia; order Tissierellales; family Peptoniphilaceae; genus Finegoldia; species Finegoldia sp. P2-F-LR. The sequence goes on from NZ_JBRFJF010000015.1 coordinate 617, forward strand.
GAATTCTGGGTTGGCATCATTTGAGCTGAACTTTCCACCGTGTCCTGTGAATTTTGCCAATGAAATTCCACATCCACTTAAAGCTGTGTTAGCGTCTTCTGTTGCATCAGCATACAATGGATCGATAGCTGCTGTTACATCTGCTGATAACACTTTTGAATTAGCCATGATTCTTCTCATTGTTAAATCACTGTAATTTTCATGTTGGTTATTAGCTATTTCTGCAATCATGTTTTTCATGTATGGTGCATTCATTGATGTATTACCAACTGAACCAATTTCTTCTTTATCCACGAATAAAGCTACAGCTGTTCTCTTAGGATTTTCAACTTTAAGGATTGCTTCTAATGTTGCGTAAGCACATACTCTGTCGTCATGACCGTGAGATGCAATCATAGCACCGTCAAATCCAACGTCTCTTGCTTTAGTAGCTGGTACAATTTCTAATTCTGCTACTTGGAAATCAGATTCAGTTATTCCATATTTTTCGTTCAAGTATTTTAAGATACATTTTTTGATTGGGTTTTCTTTTTCATCTTTGAAATTATAGCTATCATGACCTGCTATTATAGCTAATTTTTCACCTTCAATGGCTTGACCCAATGTTTTTGAGTTCAAATCTTTAGATAAGTGAGCTAATAGTTCAGTGATGTAGAAAACTGGTTCGTCTTCTTTTTCGCCGATTTTGATTTCAACTTTTTTGCCTTCATTTGTGAAGATTACTCCGTGCATTGCCAATGGGATTGTAGTCCATTGATGTTTTTTGATTCCGCCGTAGTAATGTGTCTTCATCATTAAGATGTTTTTATCTTCTGAAAATGGTACAGCTCTAACATCTAATCTTGGGCAATCTAAGTGTGATCCAACTATATTAAGTCCTTCATTTATATCATCACCAATAACTACTAATACGCATGATTTGTCTTTATTATTTATATAAATTTTGTCGCCTTTTTTGATTTGTCCTTTTAATGCTTCATTCAATTCAACAAATCCGTGTTCTTTTGCTTGATTAACTATAAATTCTGTAGCTTCTCTTTCTGTTTTGCAACTATCTAAGAAGTTTTTGTATCTTTCGCTATAAGCGTAAATTTCATCGTGTTCTTTTTCATCTACAACTTCCCAGATACTTTTCTTTTCGTAATTCAATTCCATAAAATCACTCCATTTCTGTAACTTTTTCTATAGGTTGTCCTATAATTTTAGATCCATTAATTTTAAAATCAAATGGATTTTTCGTGACAAAATATTTTGTGTCACATATATTTTGATAGTTCCCGCAAATCTCATAAATATCTTCACTTAGTAAATCTGCAGGATCTACAAATGTAATATTATCTCCTGTATATTGTTTAAGGTATTCAATTAGAACAGGATAATGTGTACATCCCAAAATTATGGTGTCTGCTCCAAAATCTACAATGGGTTTCAAATATTCTTCGACTTTTTTCAAAATCTTCTCTTTATCTTTGCAGTTTTCTTCAACAAATCCTACAAAATCAAAACATGCAGATTGGCACACTTCAACTCCTTGTTGTTCTAATAATTTTTTATATAAACCATTGTCCACCGTGGCTTTTGTCGCTATTACTCCTACTTTTTTATTAGAAGTAGTTTTTAAAGCAGATTTAACACCGTATTCAACAACTCCAATTATATCAAAATTTGCAATTGATTTCATATAATCCAACGCAATTGATGTTAACGTATTACAAGCTACGACAAGTAAATCTATCTGCTGTTCATTGAAAAACCTAACAATATTCTCAGAAATCTTAAGCATTTGTTCTCTGGTTTTAGAACCGTAAGGGACATTTGCACTATCCGCAAAATAAATATATTCTTTATTAGGCATAATCTTCTTAACTTTTTTGAATACAGTAAGCCCGCCCAAACCAGAATCCACGAATCCTATTTTGTTATAAGGTTTTTGTTTTGAATACATACTTATATTTGTCCTTTAATTTATTGTAGCAATCTTCATAGTCGTTATAGTTTTCAAAAATCCCAAAAACCGTAGGTCCTGATCCACTCATCAACGATAAGTTAGCTCCAAAATTAGATAACTTTTCTTTTATATCTGAAATATCTGTAACTAATGATTCAGATACACTTTCCATAGTATTAAAAGCGCTCTTATAAAAAGTTTCGTAATCACGATTATCAATAGCAACAGTAATTTTGCCAAGTCCTCCGTTTGAGTCCTTTAAATTATCATAAACTTCTTTAGAAGATATGCTCATTCCATTATTTACAATTATTATATTTTTATTAGAAAAATCAGATAACCTAACAAACTCATTTCCTATCCCTGTTGCTCTGACACATTTTTTGTTCGTAAAATAAAAAGTGTCCGCTCCTGTCAATCTACAGATTTCTTTGATTTCTTGATAAGAAAGATTAAGTGACAAATCATCATTCAAAAACATCAAAAACTCACATGCATTGGAACTTCCTCCAGCAAGTCCTGCTGATATAGGGATTTGTTTGTCTACAAATACATCATAACCATAGTTAATGTCCCTGAACTTTTTTAAATTCTCAAATATTTTAAAGATCAAATTAGTTTTATCAGTTGGAAAACCTGGATTATTGGAGCTCAAATTTAATTCATCAGTATCATTACGATTTATATCCATAATATCGTGAAGATCAATCAGATTCATAATCGTATCGATATTATGATATCCATCTTCCCTTAAACCAAGAACATCTAACGACAGATTTATCTTGGCATAGCTATTAATTTTCATCAAACACTCTTAAATCTTCTAATTTTTCAAAAAATACTATCTTTTCGCCATCAGTTATCATAGGAACACCAACCTTGTTGTCTTTGACAATTGATTCAAATTCTTTTCTATTATCTCTATAAGTAAAAAATTCTTTGAGATTTTTCATAGAATCTGTAATATTGATTTCTTCATAATCAATATTGGCATTTTTTAAAATTTCGATTGCGTCTACACAATCTGGGCATTTTTCTGACATATATAATTTCAACTTCATAATACACCTCTATTAATAAATTATACTATTGTTTAAATGTTAAATCAAACTAAAAAAACGACCTTCCGGTCGTTTTTTAACATAATTCTAACTTTACTGTTGATGTAAGTATATCTGAGTAAGTATATGATATTGTTCTTTCTGAATCATATTCGTTAGTTATTTTTATTGTAAATAAACTCGGGAACACTTGGCTGATAGTTCCTTTGTTAGTTACAATTTTATTTCGTCCTTTATCTGCCTCGACAATAACATCTTTTCCAATATTACTTCGCACTTGACTTCTAATCATGTTCAAATCGTTAATTTCCTTCACGTTATTCCTCCTAACAGATCGTCGTTAGTAGTATTATATCACTCTATCACTCTAAAGTCAAATTAAATAGAATATTTTACAGTAATATTAAAAATATGTCAATAGTTTTTATATATTTTCTAAATTCCTAATGCAATGTGTGCCATCTCAAAATAAATTAATAAACTCAAAGCATCAACTATTGTAGTAATCAAAGGACCTGCCATTATTGCTGGGTCTAGTTTTAGCTTTTTAGCAATTATAGGCAACATTCCACCTATTAATTTTGCTGTCACTATTGTGAATATCAAAGTTAGTGAAACAACCAACCCAACCGGTACTGAAACCTTGTCTACAATCATAGTTTTGATAAAACAAACTACGCTCATTACTACAGAAACTATCAAAGCAACTCTGAATTCTTTGAAGAAAACTTTAAGCCAATCTTTTGTACTGATTTCCCCAGTTGCTAATCCACGTATAATCAATGTCGATGATTGAGATCCTGAGTTTCCTCCAGTGTCCATTATCATCGGAATAAATGCTGTTAATATAATAGCTTGACCTAAAAGCGATTCATAATGAGTCATAATTGAACCTGTAAACGTCGCAGAAATCATCAATATCAAAAGCCACGCAATACGTTTTTTTGCCAAATTAAACACGCTTTGATCCAAATATTCGTCTTCGTCTGGACTCATACCTGCCATGATTTGGAAGTCTTCTGTCGCCTCTTGTTCCATAACGTCCATGATGTCGTCAACTGTTATTATACCAGTAAGTCTTTTTTCATTGTCTACAACTGGAAGCACAACGAATCCGTATTTTTTGAACACATCTGCAACTGTTTCTTGGTCATCGTCAGTGTGAACGTAAATTACATCTTCGTCCATCAAATCTTCTATCAGTGTTTCAGGTTCATTTGTAACTATAGTTCTCAATGAAACAAATCCTAGTAAAGTTTTCTTTTCATTTGTTACAAAACATGTATAGACGGTCTGCTTATCTACTCCTGTCTTTTTTATAACTTCAAGAGCCTTTCTCACAGTATAATAAGATCTCAACTCAATATATTCTATTGTCATCAAAGATCCCGCTGAATCTTCTGGATAATTTAAGAATTGATTAATCAGATTTCTTTCGCTTTTATCCGTATGTCTGAGGACTTTTTTAACAATTCCAGCAGGCATTTCTTCGATTAAGTCAATCATATCGTCAAAATACAATTCATCGACTATGAATTTAACTTCTTTATCACTAAACGCCTCTAAAAGCCTTGTACGATGATCCTTTTCCATGTGAGAGAATACATCTATGCAATCATCTTTATTAAGTAATCTAAAAACTAACATTGCACTTTTTAAATCTAACGATTCTATATAATCTGTAATATCAACTGGGTTGTATTTTTGAATTTGATTTTTTAGTTTTAAATAATCTTTGTCTTCTAGATATTTGTTAAGCAAATCCATATCTATTTCATGACGTTCAAATTTTTCATCCATCATATTACTCACCACCTATATTTCTATTTCATATTAAATTATAACATACATACGCAAAATTTTTACTTGAATGAACTTAAAGCTTATATTATAATAAGAATATAAATGATGAAAGGGTGATTTTATGGAAATTACTAAAGATATGTTAATCGGAGATATTATTAGAAACAATCCAGATTCTGTAGAAGTTTTATTCAGAAACGGATTATCATGTATAGGTTGTCCAGCAAGCCAAATGGAAAGCTTAGAAGAAGCTTGTATGGTTCACGGACTAGATGTAAATTATCTATTAGAACAACTAAACAAAAACTAATATTTCGCCCGCTCACACAGCGGGCTTTTACATAAAAAAACTACCTGTCGTTTGACAAGTAGTTTTGTTTTTTATAAACCTAAAGCTTCTTTTAATTTTGCTTGGTCGAAGCCAACTATTTCTTCATCACCTATGATTGTAACAGGAACACCCATGTGACCTTTTTTCATAAGTTCTTTTCTAGCTTCTTGGTCTTGTGATATATTTTTTTCTGTATATTTTACGTTGTTTTCGTCCATATAATCTTTTGCAGCGTGGCAATATTGGCATCCATCACTTGTATAAATTACTACATCTTTCATAAAAATACCTCCTTAAAAGTCTGTATTTTATATATACCCTTATTTGAAAATCCTAATCAATATCGTTCAACTTCTTTACAATATTTTTGTAATCTTCCAATGACAAATTCTCAGCTCTCAAATTCTCTTTTAAACCTAACTCTTGAAGAATCGACTTTAATTTGTCCTTGTCAACATTTACAAACCCACTTGTAAAACTGTTTACTATGGTTTTTCTTCTTTTGCTAAAACCCGATCTGATTAATTGACGAAGAAGTTCTTGGTCGATATCTTCATCTAATTTTTTAAGCTTCATGTTTACAACTGCACTGTCTACTTTTGGTTGTGGCATAAAAACTGTTTTGGGAGCATTCAGTATTATTTTCGCATCGCTATTTTGTTTTACAAACAAACTCAATGATGCGTAATCCTTGCTTCCTACATTCGCGACCATTCTATTAGCCACTTCTTTTTGAACCATAACAGTGATTGATTCAATAATATCTCTGTAATTGAACAAATGCTCAATAATTGGAGTTGTGATGTAGTAAGGAAGATTCGCAACCACTTTAAACTTTTTAGCTCCATGATTAAGTTCATTCAAATCTACCTTCAACACATCTTCATTTATTATTTGAAAATTATATCTATCTCCAACAGTATATTTCAAAACATCCATAAGTCTTGAATCTATTTCAATCGAATACAAAAACTTGCATTTGTCGACAAGTCTTTCAGTTAATGTTCCAAAACCAGGGCCAATCTCAATAACGTAATCATCTTCTGTGATATCAGAATAGTCGATAATATTTTCAATCAAATTACCATCGATTAGAAAATTTTGCCCCAAAGCCTTTGAGAACTTAAATCCGAATTCGTCCAATATTTCCTTAATATAAGAAGGTTGGTGTAGTCTGTAACTCATCTATTAATAGCCTCCTCTAATTTTTCTCTTGAAATATTGTAATTGTTTAGCATTCTAAGAAAAGATTTCGCATTTCCGTAACCTATGTTTAAGATTTTGCCAACTTTTATTCTAAGCGCTTTGGATCCTTCACCTACTAATCCATAGTAAATCATATCATCCATCGTGTATTCATTCTTAGAATCAATCATTGATGGATGAGCGTTTTCTATGGCGATTTTAATATCTTCTTCCTTTGCATTTTCAATTCCGATGTCTTGATCTTTGATACACAAATCTTGTGCTATAAATGCATTTTTTGCGTTCGGAATAATATCATTGATTCTTTTTCTGATTTTATTTCCAGCATAGTCTGGATCCGTTAGAATTATTATCCCTCTATCTTGGTTGATTTTTTTGAGTCTTTTGAGTAATTTGTCGCTAAAATAAATCCCACCAGTGCAAATCACTTCACAATCTAGTGCTCTTTTGACTCTTTGCTCATCGTCTCTTCCTTCGACAACTATTATTTCTTTTATCATAATTTACCATCCAAAAATATCATCAGCATTATTGCAAATGATTTGTGCCGCTTCTTTTTCCGACATTTTTTTCAACAAACTAACCTCTTGTAAAACCAAATTCACATATTTAGGTTCATTTCTTTTTCCACGATATGGATGAGGCGTCAAATAAGGAGAATCTGTTTCTACTAAAATTTTATCAATAGGTAATCTCTCACAAGTTTCCTTGACATTTCTTGCATTCTTAAATGTCACAACTCCACTAAATGAAATATAATATCCCAAATCAATAAATTTCATTGCCATCTCATAACTTCCAGAATAAGAGTGCATTATTCCTCTTACATTTGGATATTTCTTCAAGATATCATATGTGTCTTGTATTGCATCTCTTGTGTGAATAATTACAGGCAAATTTTTCTTTTCGGCGATTTGCATTTGCTTCTCAAATAGATATTTTTGCTTGTCCTTGTCGTGTTCATAATGATAGTCCAGTCCAATTTCTCCAATTGCTTTGCATTTTGGATTATCAGTCAACTCTTCTATCCTAGAAATATCCTCATCTGTGAATCTACTATCTTCTTCAGGGTGAATCCCCACAGCATTGTATAAGAAATCATACTTTTTTGATAATTCTATGGCTTTAATGGAGTTTTCAACATTGTCACTTGGAAGCATTGCTTTTACAACAGAATTGGATTGTAGGTTCTCGATTATTTTATCTCTATCAAAATCAAATTTCTCATCTGTCAAGTGACAATGCGTGTCGTATATTACATATTCTCCCATTAAGATACAGTCGCTCCATCTTCAAATTCTGAGTCAAGTAGACTTGCCATAGTCAAGTTATCGCCCTTACTTGCTGCAAGAAGCATACCTTGAGATTCTACTCCTCTTAACTTAACAGGCTTCAAATTATACACAACTATAACCTTCTTACCTATCAAATCATTTGGTTCGTACCAGTTTTTAATTCCAGAAACAATTTGTCTTGTTTCTTCTCCTATTTTAACCTTGAAAACCAAAAGCTTATCTGCATCAGGATGTTGTTTTGCTTCTATGATTTGACCTACTCTCAAATCTAATTTATCAAAATCATCTATAGTGATTTCTTCCTTTGTTTTGTTTTTCTTAGAGCTTTTCTTCGATTTCTTAGGAGCTTCTTCTGTGTCTTCTCTCAATTCAGAAACTTTCTTACCAGTTCTTTCTTCTATTAATTTGTCATTAACTTCATTTAATCTTTCAGTTTCCTTCTTGATATCCAATCTATTGAACAAGTTTTCTCCTCTTTGAACCTTAGTTCCAACTACTGTTTTACCGAAAACTTTTCCATCTTCCCATTTAATTTCTGAAAGTCCTATTTGTTCTTTGATTTTATTGCTTGTTTCAGTGATAAATGGGGAAGTCAAAATACAAATAACTCTTATAGCATCCATCAAATTATACAAAACCGTCTTCAACCTTTCAGGATCTTCTTTAATCAAAATCCATGGTGTAGTTTCATCGATGTATTTGTTCGCTCTTCTGACAACTTTCCAAATTTCTTCTAGTGCATTTGAGAAATCAAGTTCCTCCAATAGTTCTTCAACTTTTTCTTGGCAAGCTTCAACTACAGAAATCAAATCCTTGTCTATATCATTATTTTCATTTGGTTGAGGAATAACTCCATCAAAGTATTTTTCAACCATTGACACAGATCTACTTACAAGATTACCCAAATCATTTACCAAATCAGAATTAAATCTATTCATAAATCTTTCTGTCGTAAAGTTACCATCATTACCAAAAGTAAAATCTCTTAAAATGTAATATTTCAAAGCATCTACACCGTACAAATCTATAATTGGCTCTGGATAATATACATTTCCCTTAGATTTACTCATCTTATCTTCATTAAACAAAATCCATCCATGAGCGAAAACCCTCTTTGGCAATGGTAAATCCAACGCCATCAACAACGCTGGCCAAATAATAGTGTGGAATCTTACAATTTCTTTACCTACCAAGTGAATATCACATGGCCAGAATTTGTTGAATAATTCTTCATCTTGTCCATATCCAATCCCTGTCAAATAACAGCTAAGCGCATCAATCCACACGTAAATAATATGCTTATCATCAAATGGAACCTTAACTCCCCAGTCAAAACTTGTACGAGATACGGATAAATCTTCCAATTCACCACTTAAAAAGTTATTCACCATTTCATTCTTACGAGATTCTGGTTTCAAGAAATCTGGGTTGTCTTTGTACAATTGTAAAATTCTATCTTTGTATTTTGATAATTTGAAAAAGTACGATTCTTCTTCATGATAATGAACACCACGTCCACAGTCAGGGCACTTTCCATCCTTTAATTGTGACTCTGTCCAAAAAGCTTCACAGTCGACACAATAATGTCCCTTGTAAGTAGACTTGTAAATATCTCCCTTATCGTATAATTTTTGGAAGATTTCTTGAACGTTTTTTTCGTGAGCCTTGTCTGTACTTCTGACAAAACTATCTATGTCTATGTCTAGTTTTTTCCACAAATCCTTGGCACTTTGTACAATTGGATCGATATAATTTAATGGATTATCACCCATATTTTTTTCTTTTGCTTTTTCGTACAACTTTTGACCGTGTTCATCAGTACCTGTAGTCAAAAACACATCATAGCCTTGAATTTTTTTGAATTTCTTCAAGGTATCCGCAATGATTGTAGTATAAGTATGACCCAAATGCAAATTACTACTTGGATAATAAATCGGAGTAGTAATATAATATGATTTCTTTTCTTCTGACATAATTTCCCTCCTAAATAAAACTAAAATAAAAAATCCCTTATATGACATACATCATATAAGGGCGAAAATCCGCGTTACCACCTTAATTTTAGAATATAAAATATTCTCTCATTGTTTGGCACTTTAATGCCTAGCATTTGATAACGGATGCTCCCGGAAAAATTTAAAAGCATTAGCTATTCAATTTTTCAAACTCAAAGACCATATTCTGCAATAATCTAATATCCTATTCCACCAAACTAAGACTCTCTTAAAAAAAATTATTACATACTCATCTCATCATAGTCATTTTATCAATATATTTAAATGATATCATAAACAAATGATTTGTCAAGCAACAAAAAAAGAGGCTATTATACATAACCTCTCCATAAATTTATCGACTATTTTAATTCGATAGTAGCTCCAACTTCTTCAAGTTTAGCTTTTAATTCTTCAGCTTCTTCTTTAGAAGCGCCTTCTTTAATTGCTTTAGGAGCTTCGTCTACGATAGCTTTAGCATCTTTTAATCCTAATCCAGTTAAGTCTTTAACTGCTTTGATAACTTTCATCTTAGCGTCACCAACTGATGCTAAAATTACATCAAATTCTGATTTTTCTTCTGCTGCTGCTCCACCTGCTGCTGGTGCTGCACCTGCTGCTGCTACAGGAGCTGCTGCTGATACTCCAAATTTTTCTTCTGCTTTTTCTACTAATTCATTTAATTCAAGAACAGTTAAGCCTTCAACTGCTTCTAAGATTTCATCTATTGACATTTTTTACCTCCAAATTTTATTTTAATTAATTATTCTTCTACTGTTTCAGTAGTTTCGTTTGATTCAGCTTCTTCTGAACCTTCTTTTTTAGATTTAGCAATAGCATCTGCTAAATATACAAATTTTGATACTGGAGCTTTGAAGCTTCCAAGCATTTTTGTAAGAAGAACTTCTCTTGAAGGGATAGATGCGATTTTCTTCACACCTTCAACATCTAAGAATTTGTCTCCTAAATAACCTGCTTTAATTTCTAAATTTTCGTGATCTGATGCGAATTCTTTAGCTATTCTAGCTGCAGCGATTGGATCATCCATACTGAATGCAACCGCGTTAGGACCAGATAAGTAATCTAAGAATCCATCAAATCCCAATTCTTTAAAAGCAAAATTCATCATTGTGTTTTTGTATACTTTGAATAATACATTTTCATTTCTGAATTTTTCTCTTAATTCTGTTGCTTCGCTAACATCTAATCCTCTATAATCAACGATAACCATTGATTTAGCATCATTAATATGTCCTTTAATTTCATCAACAACAGCTTTCTTTTGATTTAAAACGTGTTCTTTCATTATTTCACCTCCATGAAAAAGGCTACACTAAAAAAGTCTTTCCATCCAAAGACAGAAAGACTGATAAACTCATATCTTATGCTCCTCTGTAGGATGATTAAACTTTAATAGTCCCTACTGTCTTCGGTAGCCCAAATTAATTACTTGATTATTATATCATATTCTATGAATATGTCAACACTTTTTTATTATTTTTCTTCAATAATACAGATGTTTTTATCTTTCAATTTCTTTTTCTTATATCTGTACAATAATTCATAGATTGTTGCAAATATCGGAACAAAAATAAGCATTCCAACAATACCGCTTAATGCTGCACCTATAGTAACTGCAACTAGCACCCAAATAGATGGTAGCCCTACAGACGATCCCACAATTCTAGGATAAGTTACATTGCCATCAAATTGTTGAAGTACAATTATGAAAATCACAAACATAATAGCTTTTGAAAAAGATTCGATTAAAATAATCAAAGCTCCCAATGCAGCTCCTAGTATAGCTCCAACCAATGGAATTAATGCTCCAAAACCAATTAGCACACTTACAGTTGCAGCGTTTGGTATCTTCAACAAATACATTCCTATAAAGCACATAAATCCAAGCATAAACGCTTCGATAAATTGACCTTTGAAAAAAGAATAAAATTTTTCGTAAGCCACCTTAAAGAAAATTAAAATCTTGTTTGCAGTTTTTCCACTGAAGAAAACATACGCCAATTCTGTAAATTGTCTTCTCAAAGTTTCTTTTGAAAATAATAAATAAATAGCAAATGTGAACGACACTACAAAACTAAGTACAACAGAAAACACTGTGCTAATTCCAAAAAACACATTGTTCAATATATCCAATCCATTTTTTGTTAAATAAGGTTTCAATTTTACAACCAAATCATGAGTGCTTGTGATAGCGTATGTGTCATAAATTTTATCCAATTGTTTTGCTATTTCAGGATATTTTCTTAGCTTTTCAACTAATACTGGAATCCCACGAATAAGCGACTTAATAGCTTCAAAAAAATTAGGAATTATAAGTATCACTACAAATGCTATTATCGCACTAACAATTACTAAACTTATTAACAGAGATATCGCCCTTTTTAGACCTGGTTTAGAAGTCCATTTTTTAAAAAGTTTATTCTCAATAAAATTCATAGGCATATTTAGGACAAACGCTAATGCAGCGCCAATAATAAATGGAGATATAATCGCCATAAAAGTGCTCAATGCATTACCTATTGATTTTCCATTGAACAAAAGATACGCCAAAATAACTGGAACAATTAGTATTATTATTCCTATTTGAATTTTCTTTTTATCTTCTTTTAATAATTTCATTTTTCCCTCTGTATTTAAGAAAAGCCACCTTAACGGTGGCTAATAAATTCTTATTTATATTATTCTTTTGCAAATTGTAATGGATTAACCTTGATTCCAGGGCCCATTGTTGAAGCAATTGTTAAAGATCTAATATATTTACCTTTTGATGAAGCTGGTTTTGCTTTCAATATTGCTTGCATTAATGCATTGATGTTTTCAGCAATTTTTTCTTCTCCAAAAGAAACTTTACCAACTGGAACGTGAATGATATTACTCTTATCAGTTCTATATTCAACTTTACCAGCTTTGATTTCTTTGATTGCACTTGTAACATCCATAGTTACTGTACCAGCTTTAGGGTTTGGCATTAAACCTTGAGGTCCTAAGATTCTACCAATTCTACCTACAACACCCATCATATCTGGAGTAGCTACTGCAACATCAAATCCTAACCAACCTTCTTTTTGGATTTTTTCTGCTAAATCTTCTGCTCCTACGAAATCTGCTCCTGCAGCTTTTGCTTCTTCAGCTTTTTCACCTTTAGCAAATACAGCAACCTTTTGGTCTTTACCTGTACCATGAGGAAGTACGATAGTACCACGAACTTGTTGGTCAGCGTGTCTACTATCTACACCTAATTTTGCGTGTAATTCTACTGATTCGTCAAACTTAGCTTTAGCAGTTTCAACAACTAATTTGCTAGCTTCATCTAATTTATATTCAACTGATCTATCAATTAATTTTGCACTTTCTTGATATTTTTTACCTTTTTTTGCCATATAATCCTCCTTGTGGTTCTAACGAACTTAATCTCCCACTATTCTTCTACTGTAACTCCCATACTTCTTGCTGTACCTTTAATCATACTCATAGCAGATTCTAAGTTTGCTGCATTTAAGTCAGGCATTTTAATTTCAGCAATTTTCTTAACTTGTTCTTTAGTTAATTGTCCAACTTTAGTTTTATTAGGTTCTCCTGAAGCAGAATTTAATCCTAATTCTTTTTTAATAAGAACTGGTGCTGGTGGAGTTTTTGTTATAAATGTGAATGATCTGTCTTGGTATACAGTCATAACAACTGGAATAATCATTCCCATTTGGTCTTGAGTTTTTGCGTTAAACTCTTTTGTAAATTGCATTATATTAACACCGTGAGGTCCAAGTGCTGTACCTACTGGTGGTGCAGGTGTTGCTTTACCTGCAGGAATTTGTAACTTTACTATTGCTTGTACTTTTTTAGCCATATTAGTTCCTCCTTAAACTATTGTGGTTATCGGGGCTAACCTCCCACATCGATCTATATGAAATTAATTAAATAACTTATATTCAAATTTATATTTTTTCGATATCATCAAAGCTAATTTCAACAGATGTGTCTCTGCCGAACAAGGAAATTAAAACTTTACAGATAGCTTTTTCAGTATTTATTTCTTCAATAATACCTACTTGATCGCTAAATGCTCCAGAAACAATATTCACATTGTCTCCCACATTAACATCAATTTCTTTTTTAGAGTAAGATTGATTTTTAAGAGCGAATTTTTGGATTTCCTTTTCACTAACTGCTACAGGTTTGGATTCTGGTCCTACAAATCCTGTAACACCTCTGGTATTTCTAACTAAATACCATGAGACATCGGTAATTATCATCTTAACGAAAACATAACCGGGGAAGATCTTTCTTTCTTTTAACTTTTTAGCTCCACCGACCTCTGAAACATATTCTTCAGTAGGTACTACTACTTCAAATATATCGTCGATATAACCACGATTTTCTACCATTTTTTCAATATTAACTTTTACTTTACCTTCGTGTCCAGAGTAAGTATGTACTACATACCATTTTCCCTCTTTGGCACGTTCCTTAAAATCTTCAGTTGCATTTTCAACAAATGTGTTATTTTTTTCGGTCATTGTGGATACTGTTCCTTTCTATATAAATAGTCCAATTAAACGTTGGAACACAGTATCTAATCCGTATACGATTAATGCAACTATAAAGGAAATTATAACTACTACTATTGAGTATTCTAAAGTTTCCTTTGGTGTCGGCCAGACAATTTTATTCCATTCAGTCTTCACGCCTTTCAAAAATCCTTGATTTTTTTGGGCTGATTTTTGATTAGAATTTTGCGTATTTTTCGCTGCCATAAGCTCCTCCTATCTTGTTTCCTTGTGTAGAGTGTGCTTTTTACAGAATTTACAATACTTGTTAGTTTCCACTCTATCAGGGTGAAGTTTTTTATTCTTTTTAGTAGTGTAATTTCTGCTCTTGCATTCAGTACATTCTAAAATTACTTTATCTCTCATATTAGACCTCCTCTATTAGTATGGACAAAATCCACCGTACTACTTTATCATAAACGCGTTGAAAAGTCAATAAATACTATACTCTTGACAAATATTCTCCAGTTCTTGTATCTATCTTAATTTTATCTCCTTCGTTTACAAATAAAGGTACGTTAACTGTAGCGCCTGTTTCTACAGTAGCTGGTTTTGTAGCTCCTGTTGCAGTGTTACCTTTAATACCAGGTTCTGTTTGAGTGATTTCTAACTCAACAAAGTTTGGTGGAGAAACTTGGAATGCTTTACCTTTGAAAAATTTGATTGTTGCCATATCATTTTCCTTTATATAAAGAATAGCTTCTTCAACACTATCTTTATCAATTGGTAATTGTTCATAAGATTCTGGGTCCATGAAATAATATAAAGTTCCATCGTTGTATAAGTATTGCATTTCTCTTGTTTCAATTCTAGCTTCTTCATATTTTTCGTTAGGATTGAATGTCATGTCTCTGTTTGAACCAGTCATAACTGATCTGATTTTTGTTCTTACGAAAGCTGCACCTTTTCCTGGTTTAACGTGTTGGAAATCTATAATTTGCCATACATCCCCATCCATTTCAAAAGTTGTGCCTTTTCTAAAATCTCCTGCTTGTATCATATATACCTCCTACAATTATCTATCATATATTATACATTACTAATTAATTATGAACAACTATTTTCTCGCACATTCTGATGCATCGCCTTGTAAAATTTTCAAAGCGTGATCTAACGTATCAATTATGTATTCCAAACTTTCTTCAACAGCCTTAGGACTACCCGGCATATTTATTATGAGGGAGTTTTTTCTAATAACTGAAACAGCTCTTGAAAGCATTGCTCTTTTTGTAATCGTCATCGAATAATTTCTAATCGCTTCACTAATTCCCAAACAAAGTTTTTCTGAAACTTCTAATGTAGCCTCAGGAGTTACATCTCTTTTTGAAAATCCAGTTCCACCCGTAGTCAAAATCAACTCAATATTTTCATTGGAATACTCGATTAATTTTTCTTTTATAAGTTCTTTTTCATCTGCTACAATATCATATTTTTCTAATTTATAGCCGTTTTTTTCGATAATTTCTATGATTTTTTTACCACTTAAATCTTCTCTTTTTCCTTGAGAACCCTTGTCTGATACTGTAAGCACTGCTACTTTATACATATTAAAACCTCTTTGTGTCAATATATTTGCTTGACCTTGATATTATATAAAAACACTAGCCCATTGTCAATATTAAAATGCGTCAATATAGTGATTTAATTTGAAATTATCCAAATAAATTTCTATCACATCAAATCTAGGCTGATAATCGTACAAATCATTTTTGTCGATATAAATTTCTGTCGTTTTTCTTATTCTGTCTTGTTTTCCCAAAGTTACAAAATCAGAAGGGGCACCGAACTTATCATCAGTCCTTGCTTTTACTTCAACTATTACCAAATAATTTTCGTAAGTACAGACTATGTCCAATTCCCCAATTCTCTCCGAATAATTTCTGTCAATAATTTCGTAACCTTTTTCTATTAAATATTCACAAGCGTAATCCTCGGCAATTTTACCTCGGTTTTTTTCCATTTTCATATAATTTCCTCAAAAAAGTTTTTCTGTGAAGCGGACACTCTCCATATTCAAGTATCATTTCTCTGTGAAGTTTAGTTCCATATCCCTTGTGTTTTTCAAAACCGTATTGTGGATAGATAGTAGCCATATCCTTCATGTACTCATCTCTTATAACCTTTGCTACAATTGATGCACAAGAAATCGGATATAATTTTTCGTCACCTTTGACAAATGACATTTGTTTAATATCTGTATCAATAATTTCTGCATCAATTACAATCAAATCAGGTTTTATGAATTTATTGTCCTTTGTTTTCAAACTTTCTACGGCTCTTTTCATGGATAATCTCGTGGCTTGCTTGATGTTAATCTCATCAATCACACTTTGATCCACAAAATTTACACTGTATGCCAAAGCTTGATCCAAAATCATATCCTTGAATTTAATTCTTTTTTTTTCAGAAAGCTTTTTTGAGTCAGTGACTCCTTCTATTATCTCACAATTTTTAGGCATAATAATTGCACATGTCACAACAGGACCTGCTAATGGTCCTCTTCCAACTTCATCTACGCCACAAATTAATTCTTCCTCAAATTCGTTATAATCAATCGCAAACATCTTCTAATGAAATTCTTCCTAACTTTGTTTTTCTAAATTCATCTATAACTATTGATGAAACTTTAGAATAATCAATATTTTTTCCTTTTAACAAACAGCCACGTCTTATAGCAATATCATCCATTATTTCGATTGTTTCCTTGCTTTGTGTATCAATCGAATATCTTTTTTCTAAAATTTGTGGATTAATACTCATTAGTTTCTCAATGAGTTTGTACGCTAAGTTTTCTTCATCCAAAATTTCATCTTTGATAGCTCCAGTAAATGCCAAGTTTAAGCCTATTTCATTATCTTCGAATTTTGGCCACAAAACACCTGGCGTATCCAACAATTCCATCTTGCCTTTTATCCTAATCCACTGATTAGTCCTTGTAACACCTGGAGTGTTTCCTGTTTTGGCAGATTGTCTGTTGGATAATTTGTTGATTATAGTAGATTTTCCAACATTTGGAATACCAACTATCATCATTCTAATAATTTCTGATTTTATGTTTTTGTCTTTTCTATTCGCAAGTACATCTTCTAAAATCTTTTTAGCTGTTGGCTCAATTTTATCCAAATTTTTACCGTTTTTGCTATCGATTGGAAGTGCTGTTATATTTTTCTTTGCAAAATAATTAATCCAGTTTTGTGTGATTTTAGGATCTGCCATGTCCATCTTGTTCAATAAAATCAATTGCGGCTTATCCTTTAAGATATCTTCTATAACTGGATTCATGGATGATTTTACAATTCTGCTATCCACAAGAACCAAAACTATGTCGACAAGTTTCATGTTTTCTTTTATCTTGTCGATAGCTTTTTTCATATGTCCCGGATACCAGTTTATATTATTAATGTCCATGTTATTTCCTTTCCATCTAAAAAAAGTACTGAGAAAACCTCAGCACTCAATTTAGAATTTTTGTTTTTCTTTAACTTTAGCAGCTTTACCTTCTCTGTGTCTTAAGTAGAATAATTTTGATCTTCTTACTTTACCTTCTCTAACTAATCTTACGTTAGTTACTCTTGGTGAGTTGATTAAGAAAGTTCTTTCTACTCCTACACCGTAAGCTAATCTTCTTACTGTGAAAGTTCTTCTAAGTCCAGTTCCTTGCATTTTAATTACAGTTCCTTCATAAACTTGAACTCTTTCTTTGTTACCTTCTTTGATAAGGTAGTCTACTTTTACAGTATCGCCAACATGAAAGTCGAACTTATTTTCTCTTAATTGTTCATCTTCTAATGTTTTTATAATATCCATTATGATCCTCCTTGGTTTTTTTCTTTCAGATATTTCTGATATATATCTTCTCTTTTAAGTTTAGTGTTGTTTAGTCTTGATTTTTCTCGCCACTGTTCGATTTTTTCGTGATTTCCTGATAATAAAACTTCAGGAACTTCATATCCGTTAAATACTCTGGGTCTTGTGTAGGAATCTTCCTGTAGCAATAAATTGTAGTGCGAATCTGTTTTATAACTTTCATCATTTCCCAAAACATCGTTAATCATTCGGCTTACACAATCTATAAGAACCATAGCTCCTAATTCTCCACCAGTCATCACATAATCTCCAATAGAAATCTCCTCATCACAATAATGATTGATGATTCTACTGTCGACACCTTCGTAATGGCCACAAAGAATGACTATTTCTTTTTCTTTTGAAAGTTCTATACACTTTTGTTGATTAAGAACTTTCCCTTGAGGAGACATAAACACAACTTTTGATTTGTTTTTGTTCACATCTTCCAAGCAGTCATAAATTGGTTGGCAAGTCATAAGCATCCCAGCTCCGCCACCATATATCTCATCGTCTACTTTTTTGTGTTTATTTTTAGTGTAATCCCTAATATTAACCACTTCAAGTTCAATGAGATTATTTTGTACTGCTTTTCCTATGACTCCGTATGATTTTAAGTAATCAAAACTTTCTGGAAATAATGTGAGAATTATAAATTTCATCACATACCCTCAATTATAACTACATCGATTAATCCATTTTCTAAATCTATTTTTTTAATGAACTCTTTTACAGCAGGTATCATAAATTCTTTTTCATCGTTTTTTATTACATATACATCATTACTATAAACGCTCAAAACTTCAACCAAATCTCCGATGTATTCACCATTACTATAAGCTTTCAATCCTATCAAATCGTCAATGTAAAAGCTTCCATCTTTCAATTCGTATCTGTCTTTTTCATCTATATATAAAAACTGTTTTTTGAATTCAAGAACTTCATTAATATCGTTAAATTCTTCAAAATCAATGTACAAAAAACCCTTGTACATTCTATAATTTTGAATATTGACCTTAACTTTTTTATCCCCGAGATAATAACAAATATCTTCGTCAAATCTTTCGATATTATCAGTCAACGGTCTCATTTTAAGACATCCTTTAATACCGTGAGTATTGAGCACTTCTGCTACAGCTATATATTCCATTATTGCAAAATATCTACGACAACTTTTTCGCCACTCTTAATAGCCGCTGCCTTAGTAATAGTTCTAATTGCCTTGGCAATCTTCCCTTCTTTTCCTATAATTTTCCCCAAATCTTTGGAATCTGCTTTAATTTCTATAATAACCGTATGTTTGTCTTGTCTTGATGTTACTTCAACTGCTTCTTTGTTATCAACTAACGAAGTAGCAATTGTTTTAACTAATTTTTCCATGACAACTCCCAACTTGTATTATTATTTTGCTTCGTAAACTCCATTATTTTTGAATAATCTGTCTACTGTATCTGTAGGTTTTGCACCATTTTTAATCCATTGTTGAACTTTTTCGCTATCAACTTTAACAGTTTTTTCTTCAACTAATGGGTTGTAATATCCGATTTCTTCGATGAATTTACCATCACGAGGACATCTTGAATCTGCGACAACTATTCTATAAAATGGTTTCTTCTTTGCTCCCATTCTTTTCAATCTAATTTTTACTGACATAATTTACCTCCATAACTTATTATCTAAAAAAAGGCATTTTCATTTTACCTTTTTTGCCAAATTTCTTCTGTAGCGCTCCCATATTTTTCATCATAACTTTCATTTCTTTAAATTGTTTCAAAAGTTTATTAACCGCTACTTGATCTTGACCGCATCCTTTAGCAATTCTTTTTCTTCTAGATATGCTAATGATATCTGGATTTTCTCTTTCTTGTTTGGTCATAGATTTGATAATCGCTTCAATCTTGTCAAATTCTTTATTGTCGAAATTCACTTGTTTAAGCATTTTGCTATCTACGCCCGGAATCATTGCAAGAATATCTTGCATAGGTCCCATTTTTTTGATTTGCTGCATTTGGTCAAGAAAATCATTAAAGTCAAAACTTTGAGCTTTAATCTTTTCTTCTAATTCTTTTGCCTTCTTCTCGTCAAATTGATTTTGTGCTTTTTCGATAAGGCTAAGAACATCTCCCATACCCAAGATACGAGATGCCATTCTGTCCGGATGGAACGGCTCTAAATCTCCAAGTTTTTCACCTACACCTATAAATTTAATAGGCTTATCAGCTACTTGTCTGATTGATAAAGCAGCACCACCTCTTGCATCACCGTCTAACTTAGTAAGGATAATTCCTGTAATATCCAAATCCTCGTTAAACTTAGCTGCAACATTCACTGCATCTTGTCCAGTCATCGCATCTACAACTAACAAAATATCTGAAGGATTCACTTCTTGTTTAATATTTTTCAGCTCATCCATCAAAGTATCGTCAATATGAAGACGACCGGCAGTATCTATAATTACATAATCAATGTTTTTTTTCTTAGCTTCTTCGATTGCTTTTTTTGAAATTTCAACGGGATTTGTTTGTCCCATTTCAAATACTTCTACCCCAACTTTTCCACCAACAACTTGAAGTTGTTTAATGGCAGCAGGTCTATAAATATCACACGCTACAAGTAAGACGCTTTTGTTTTTGTTTTTCAAATTCAATGCAAGTTTTCCGGCATGAGTAGTTTTACCTGCCCCTTGCAAACCACAAAGCATAATTACCGTAGGTTTCATTGGTGAAACGTTAAGTTTTTCTTCCTTTTCACCCATCATTTTAGTTAATTCTTCATTAACTATTTTAATAACTTGTTGACCTGGAGTAAGACTTTCCAAAACAGAAGAATCGATAGCACGTTCTTTTACTTGAGATATAAAATCTTTGACAACTTTATAGTTAACGTCCGCTTCCAATAAAGCAAGTTTAACTTCTCTCATTGCAACATCTATATCTTTTTCCGTCAACTTTCCTCTGTTGGTCAATTTTGACAAGGCATTTTGTAATTTATCGGACAAATTTTCAAATATCATTTTCCACATCCTCTAAATCATTTAAGAAATCTTCTATATCTATAATGATATTTTCAATTTCTTTGCTTTTGATTTCTGGTGACAAAGAGAAAAGATCATTTCTGATTTTTCTAAGAAATTGATGACTCTTTTTTGATTTTTCAATTAAGCCAAGTTTTTGTTCGTATTCATAAAGCTTATTTTCAGCTCTTTTCAAACTATCACTTACAGCTTGTTTTGAAATATCACAAATTTGAGCAATTTCATTTAATGACAAATCCTCATTGTAGTATTTGTCAATTACATCGTATTCTCTTTTCGTAAGCAATTTACCATAATAATCAAACATCATGGTAATATTTAATAATTTTTCCATTCAATCACCGTCAACCTTTTTACTTGACTTGTATATTATATAAACTTAAAATCCATTTGTCAAGCATTTTAATCAAAAAAAGAAGTGCTTTTTTGCACTTCTAATTTGTTTTTTGTTAATAAAATTCTTTTTTCAAACTTCTACTGAATAATTTGTCGATTTCTTCTTCGCATTTCGAATTTTCGTACAAAACTTTGTACACTGCATTGTTAATCGGTAAATCCAAATTCATTTTGTCTGCTTGTAATTTAATAGCTTTTACAGTGTAGTATCCTTCAGCTAATTTGTCGTATTTTTCTGATTTTGCATACATTTCACCGAACATTCTGTTGTGAGAATATTGTGAAAACACTGTAGCCTCATAATCTCCCAAGTGACAAAGTCCGTACGCGCTGAGCTCTTTACCTCCCGAAGCTTTAATAAACCTTGCGACTTCTCTACAACCTCTGCTCATTAAAGCTCCCTTCAAAGAACTTATTTTCATTCCATCCAACATTCCCGCAGCAATTCCAATTACGTTTTTGTAAGCTGCGCCGATTTCATTTCCAATCAAATCTTGGCCATAATAAAACCTAATCAAATCTGAACTGTAATTTTCAATCAACAATTCTTTCACATCTTCATCTTCCGAATCAATTACCATACAATTTGGAACATTGCGGTAAAATTCTTGTGGATGACCTGGACCGATCCAAGCTGCAACTTTGTTAGATCCATCCATAATTTCTTTGCAGACTTCTGATAATCTTTTTCCAGTCGAAATCTCAATCCCCTTCATATTAGTAACGATAATTTTATCCTTAATTCCAATAGACTTAAGTTCTTCACACACATTTCTAAAACCTTGTGCATTTATACTAACATGAATAACATCACATCCTTTTGCTCTTGTGATATCATCGGTTAATTCTAAATCATCTTGCAAAGTAATAATTCCATTGCTACGACTTTTCTTAAAGTTTTCGAAATCTTCAGTTCCATTCAAACCATACAACAAAACTTCATGACCAATTTTTTTCAAATACCAAGCGATGAAACTTCCCCATCTGCCAGGCCCTATAACCATAATTTTCATCATATACCTCTTTATTTCTTTTTGTTAGATTTCTTATTATTTTCTTTATTAATAGCTCTCATTCTAATCATATTCATCCACAAAAGTGTGTTATAAATTAAAAATGTTAGATATGTTAAGAACACATATACCTTATTAGGATGGTAATAAATCAACATAAAACCTATTAACAAAACGATAAAACTTCCGTATTCGAATTTTGTTCTTTTTCTTTCAAGACTTTTTGGTAAAATCATTTTATTTTGCGACGCATAAACTGCCCACGCAAGTAAAATTAACAACGCTATAATATTGTGGCCTCTAAGTAGAGTAGATACGAAAACCACCATCAAAACATTTGATATCGCCAATATAACATTGTCTGCATTTTTAGTATTATTTTTCATCATATCACCTAAATAAATTATAACATATTAGCAAATTTAAAATAATGTAAAACTTTTAGTTCGTAATAAAAAATCCTGTTATCAAATGCTTGATAACAAGATTTTGTCAACATAAAATTATTTTTTTGCTTTTTGTTCCTTGTCTTCTTGTTTCTTCTTTTCGATGTAAGCTTGTTGTTTTTGTTTAATCAAATATTCTGCTGCAATTCCTGGCATTGTCATTGCTATTGGATCAAGGATTTCCTTTAATTCATCTTCTGTTAAGATTTTTTCGTCCAATACGATATTTCTAACTGTGATTCCTGTACTCAATGCACGTTTTGCGATTTCAGCAGATTTTTTGTATCCGATATGAGGAACAAGTGCTGTAACTATTCCTACAGATTTTTCGACGTCGTTTGAAAGTTTTTGTCTGTTTGGTTTGATACCAATTATGCAGTTTTCTCTGAAAGTTTTCACTGCATTAGTCAATATAGATATAGATTCAAATAAACTATCGAACAAAACCGGTTCGAATGCGTTAAGTTCCAATTGTCCGTGTTCTGCACACATTGTAATTGTATTATCGTTACCAATAATCCTGAATACAACTTGGTTAACAACTTCTGGAATTACAGGATTTACTTTACCTGGCATTATTGATGAACCATTTTGTCTAGCTGGAAGTTCAATATCTCCTACCATTGTTTTTGGTCCTGAACTCATTAATCTCAAATCACTTGCCATTTTTGACAAACTTACGGCTGTTGATTTTACTGCTGAAGATATTTCTACAAGACCATCAAGGTTATTAGTTCCATCTATTAAATCTTCTGCTTGATGCAAATCAAATCCTGTTAATTCTGCTAGAATAGGAACTATATTTGTGAAGTAAACTTTGTCTACATTTACTCCAGTACCAATCGCAGTTGCTCCCATATTTATAGATTCAATTTGATCTGATGACCTTCTAATTCTTTTGATATCTCTTTTGATTACTGAGTAATACGCATGAAATTCTTGTCCCAATCTAATTGGAACTGCATCTTGAAGTTGGGTACGTCCCATTTTAAGTACATCATCAAATTCTACAGATTTATTTAACAAAGAAATCTCTAATTGCTTTAATTCATTTAAAGCTTTTATTAGTAGTCTTAAAGTTGCAATCTTGCCCGCAGTTGGAAAAACATCGTTTGTTGATTGACTCATATTAACGTGATCGTTTGGATGAACATATTCATAAGTTCCCAATCCGCCGCCAAGTTTTTCGTTGGCAATGTTTGCAATAACTTCATTGGCATTCATGTTAGCAGTTGTACCAGCTCCACCCTGAATTGGATCAGTCAAAAATTGATCGTGATATTCTCCTTGAAGAATTTTGTCGCATGCGTAAACGATTGCGTTTTTGACATCTTCTCTCATGATTCCTGCTCTGTGATTTGCTATAGCACAAGCTTTTTTAACTATTGTCAATCCATAAATTAATTCTTCATGTAAAGTTCTCCCTGTTATTGGGAAATTTTCCATTCCTCTTAAAGATTGCACACCGTAATATGCATCTTTTGGAACTTGCTTTTCACCAACACTATCAGACTCTAATCTGTAATCCATATTAACCCCCAAAAAACGTTTATTTATTACATTACAAATTGATATTAACACTTTTAAAATCCATTGTCAAAAATTTATAAAAATTGATTTTAAAAATAAAAATCAGCCGATATTTCGAAGTTTAAAAAACTTTTTATCGACTGATAATAAATTTATTTTGTAATTTTATAATCCCAATTCATCTTGTCTCTTACGAAGTTTTGTAATTATATGATCTTCATCTAAATTAACCATATCGTAAGTAATCAAAGTGTCTTTTGCTATATCTACTTTTGCTGTTGTTTTTTCTGTGATGATTGGCATTGGTAACAAATTATTCTCCATTTGGTGTTTGTGAGATGTAATTTTACCAAAGCAATCGTGTCCACCAATACCTTCGATTCTTTGACCTTTTTTGATGTCTCTTTTTGCAACTGTAATTGTATCGGAAACTTGTCCGTATTTTGGATAAATTGTCGGTTCTTTCTCTACAATTGCATCGTAAATTGTAAGAGGAGTTTCCAAACTTGTCAAATGATATGGTCTGTACAAAGTATAGTTAGGTCCTTTACCCATTGATAAATATTCCATTAAATCATGAACTTCGTTAGTATCGTGAGTTACAATTGCAAAAACTCCAGGCGCAACCCCAAATGCAAAATCAACTATATTGTAATTATTTAAAATTCCGCCTTGTTCTTTTAATTTAAATTCATCTGCGATATCGTGAATATTTGTTGTAATTCCATGACAACCCAAAACATCAGGAGTAAATCCCAACGCATTTGCCACAGCAGTAAGTTCGATCATAGTATTAGTTCCATCTACAAATGATGTCAACATTTTTGGAACCAAACCCTTTGACAAAGCTTCTTCTCTTAAAATATCTTCATTAGTATAATTATCCAATGGATTATTCTTGCCTTTACCTACAGCTAACAATTTAAATCCCAGCCCAAGTGCAAAATCCGACAATTGAATTATAGCGCCTGGTTCATCTCCTGCAGATCCAGTGTAGACAACGCCTTTTTTCTTCGCCATTTCGTTTAAGATAGGTCCCACAACAGCATCACATTCTACATTTAATAAAATAGTATGCTTTTCGTGTTCAATACTTTCAACTGCAAGTTGTGTTCCAAATGGAGGATTTCCTGTCGCATCGATTACTCCATCAATCATATCTAATTTGTAACTCAAAGTATAATCATCACTTACTACAAACGAATTATTTTTAATAGCATTTTCTGCAACCTTCAAATCGGTTGTTTTGATAATATCCACATCTTTTACACCTGCTTTTCTCAAAGCAGTTACGCACTTGTCGACGTGTCTATCTATAATAACAGAAGGTCTCATTCCTTTGATTCTACTCAACTGACTCACAAGACCCGATCCCATTTTGCCACAACCAACCAAACCTACTCTAACTTTTTGACCGTGGTTATCTAAGTCAACAAGTTTTCTTTGCATTTTATTCATTTAGTTCTCCTTTTTAATTATAGACATCGCACAAGAATACGCCGATGAAAAAGCCCATTGAAGATTGTATCCGCCACAATCTCCGTCGACATCCATAATTTCACCAATAATATACAGATTTTTAATTTTTTTTGATTCCATAGTAGAAGGATTGATTTCATCTGTGTCGACTCCTCCGCAAGTTATCTGACCAGAATCTTCATCCTTGTATCCACTAACACTAAATTCCAAATTTTTAAGAATGTGTGCTAATTTGTAGATTTCTTCCTTACTAAGTTCACACACATTAATATCGTATTCGATATTCGCTTGATTCAAAACTTCTTCAATCAAATTATCGTTAATCAAACCGACCAACAACTCTTTTATTTTCTTATAATAATTTAAAGATATTATGTAGATTAAATGCTCATACAATTTATTTTCATCCAAATCTACAGTGTCAATTCTTATTTTGACATCTAATCCCTTGTTTTTAGCTCTGATTGCTTCTCCTGATAATTGCAAAATAGTTGGCCCACTAATTCCATAATCAGTAAACAAAACATCGTGATAAAATTCAAAAACTTCTTTTCCGTCCACTACTAACTTTGCATTAGCCTTGAATTTGGTGCCGCTCATTTTCTTGAAACTATCTCCATTAAGCCTCAATTGCACAATTCCTGGATGAGTTTTCACGATATTATGTCCCAATTTCTCCATCAGAATGTATCCGTTTCCATCAGAGCCACTTTTTTTGTAAGCCTTCGACCCACAAGCTATTATCAAATAATCAAACTTGTAAATCGAATCATTGGATTTTACTTCAAAAACATCTCCGTCTTTTCTTACATCATCAACAAAACTATCGTAGATGAATTCTACCTCCAAATGATTTGCCAAGCACATCATTTGTTTCACTATTGATGAAGCTTGCAAACTTTTTGGGAAAATTTTTCCATTTTCAAGCTCAACTTCAGGAATTCCCATATCATTGAAAAATTCTATAACATCATAATTATCAAACTTTTTAATAGCACTTATTGTGAATTTTGGATTTTCGCCATGATAATTCTTATAAGATACATTTCTGTTAGTAAAATTGCACCTACCATTACCAGTTGCATAAATTTTCTTCAAAGCGTTGGCGTTTCTTTCAATAACAGTCGTATCTATGTAATTTTGTTTTAAAATTAATGCCGCAAAAACCCCACTAGCTCCTGCTCCAATAATTCCTACTTTCATATTCCCCTCAATTCCCTAAATCGTAATAAATTTGTAACTTATTAAGTTTAATTCTATGATATTATAATGATAAGAATAAATGGTTGTTCATCCTCCTAATATGAACTTGCCAATGTTATTTAAGTAGCAAATCTATCCCAAAGATTTGCTACTTTTTTTATTACGTTAATTATTTTATCACAAATTGCTCAAATTATTATAATTAAAATTTAATTAAAACATTCAAAAGCCAAATTTTCTCGAATTTTAAATGATAATTAATATTGACAAGTCAAGGGCATTTTTTTAAAATGAAAATGAGAATTGCATTCACTATTATTTTCCCTAATATAAAAGGAGGTATTAATGAAATACAAAAATACAAAAAGAGTAATAGGATTTATTTATTTAATCACATTAATAATTATGTTTTTAAATTTCAACGAAATGATCAAATTGAATAGATTAATCGAAGGTACTCTTATTTTTTTTAACATAATATTATGTATTATATACTATAACGTACTTAATAAAAACTAGAAATAATCATAAAAAACAGTGATGTAATTCTCTCTATAAATTAGAGTAAACTTTTACAAAAATAACAATACAAAAAATGCTACATACATTAGTATGTAGCATTTTTAAAATTTTTATTGGAATTTTTCGTCCAAGAATTTTATAATATCCATTGATTCATACATTGGTTTTCCATCAATGAAAAGACAAGGTACTTGGTCTTGTCCACCTTTTTCGATAAGGTATTTTTCATTAGCTTCGTCAGCTTTGATGTCTACTAATTCAACATCCTTAATTCCTTTTTTTTCTATAAATCTTAAAACCTTCTTGCAGAATGGGCAAGTTTCTTTATAATACAATTTTAAATCCATAATAATCTCCTTTTCGTCTAATTCTTTGATACAATATATATACCCGAACAAAAAATATATAAACATGAACAAAAGGAGTTTTTATGATAACATATAAAATAGATGTATACATACCAGAAGATTACATAGATTTGATAATAAAAAAACTAGGTGATGAAAAAATTATAACCATAGGAAATTACGATTATTGTTATACTACATCGAAAGTAAAAGGTCATTTTATGCCCAATGATTTAGCAAATAATTTTTCTGGCGAAAAAAATATTATCAACGAAGTTGACGAAATCAAATTAGAATTTCGCACGACAGAAAATAATATCAAAAAATGTATACAAATTATCGAAGATATTCACCCATATGAAGAATGCGTGTATGATATTTTCGAAATAAAAAATTTTAAATAATAAAAACCTTCTGCGGCTTGAATTTAAGCTACAGAAGGTATTTTTTTAGAAAAATTTCAAACAAACAAATGCTGTTAGAACTGCTAATATAATTGTTAGTCCAACATTTTCTTTCAAATAAGCTATAATAATCGCTACGATTGAAGCTACAATTGTAGGAATTAACATTTCACTTGAAGCTGTCAGAATTCCTCTTATAACCATAATACTTAATGATGTATATGGTATTATGTTTAAAAATTCGGCGGTTTGTCTAGAAAGTTGTTTTCCTTTTAAATATTTAAGAGGTATTATCTTAGGAACAGCTGTAACTAAGCTACATAATAAAATTAAAATTATATTATACATTTTGACCTCTTTTCATAATTACTTTCAATCCTATGAATGATGATAATAAAATTGCTAATATTATATCCCATCCAGATGGTATAAATTTTAAATAAAAAATAATTGCATAAGTTACAACGCCTATCAAGCTAACTACCAAACCATTGGAACTTTTCTTAATTGATGGTACAACAAGTGCTATAAACATTGCAGTAAGTCCTACTTCTAATGATGTTTGGACTGATTTTGGCATTAATTGTCCTATCAAATATCCAACAGGCGTAAATATTCCCCAAGCCAAATAAGGTCCTAATTCTACGGCCAACGCAAATTCTGTGTTTAGCTTTTCTTTATTAAAACTCATTACCGAAAATGCTTCATCTGTCAACATAAAGCCTATTACAGGAAGAGCTTTCGGATTTATTTTTTGTGTATGAATCCCCAAAGATGTCGACATTATGAACAATCTCAAATTTAATAAAAATACCGACAACACGATGGAAAACATACCTACTCCAGCCCCCAATAATTCAACTGCCATGAATTGTGCTGCTCCAGAATAGAAAACAAAAGAAAACAAAGTCGAATCCAACATGCTAATGTTTTGACCTTTGCACAACAAACCAAAAGCCATCGCTATAGGAATATATCCCAACATAATTGGAGACGAAAATTTGATTGCTTCTTTAATTCTATTTGAATCCATTAAATTTTCCTCCATTCCATTTTTATTACAAACATTTAAACGTAAGAAATCATAATCTACAAGAATTGCAGATTATGATTATTTTATTTCTCTTCTATCCAAAATAGCTTTGTACAAGCTCATTTCGTCATAATATTCCAAATTAGCTCCCAATGGTACTCCCATCGCAATTCTGGAAACTTTTACTTTATATTCTTCATTTTTAAGAACTTCTATTATGAAGTTAGTTGTCAAATCTCCGTTAGTTGTTGGTGATAATGCTAGGATAACTTCCTTTACATAATCTTTTTTACATCTCAAAAACAAATTTTCCAAATTCAAATCCTGCGGAGCAATATTATCTCTTGGAGATAATAATCCTCCTAATACGTGATATTTCCCATTGTATTCGCCAGTTTTTTCAATTGATATTACATTCATTGAATCTTCAACTACAGTTATGACACTGTTATCTCTTTTTTGATTGGAACAAATATCACACAATTTTTTATCAGTAAGATTTCCACAATTAGCACATGGTCTAATATTAGTCTTCACATTTACAATACTTTCTACAAGCTCATCGACTTTCTTAGGATCCATATCTATAATTCTATAAGCTAATCTTTTCGCACTTTTTCTGCCAATAGTTGGCAAATTGGACAAGTTTTTAATCAATTCGTCCATTGCTTTAGGGTATAGTGACAAAATTATCCCCCCCTTATTTAGAATCCTGGAATATTAATTCCTCCAGTGATTTTACCAAGTTCAGACTCACTCATGTCCAATACTTTTTTGATAGCGTCATTAACAGCTACCATAACCATATCTTGAAGCATTTCAACATCGCCATCTTTTACCAAATCTTCATCTATTTTAATAGAAACTATTTCTTTTTTTCCGTTTGCTACAACTTCAATAGCTCCGCCACCACTAGTTGCAGTAACTTCAGTTTCTTCTAATCTTTTTTGAGTTTCTTCCATTTGTCTTTGCATTTTTTGCATTTGTTTCATCATGTTACCCATGTTTCCCATGCCAGGCATTCCGCCTCTAAATTTATTTCCCATAATTCCTCCTATTTTTCGATTATTTGGAAATTATTTCCAAACAAATTTTGTAATTTTTTAACATTTTCATTTGCTTTTTTCTCTGCTTCATCATCAATTTGTAAATCTAAAACCTTGAAATCATAATGAGGTTTTAGTAATTGTTCGATAACTTTTTTGTGAGGAAGCAAAGTGTACATATACAACTGGTTAGTTTTCAAAATCAACTTATCATTATCCAAACTAGCTTTAATATCATTAGCTAATTCTTTTGGAATTTTGTCGAAGTCTCTTAAAACTTCTCTTAATTTTACAAAAGAATCCTCATTTTCGACAATTTCGTCTTCATCCGTGTCGTCGATTTTTTCATCAGTCTTTATTATATCATTTTTATTGGATAATTCATCTGATTTTTCTGCTTTTTCTGAAGATTTTTGTGAAATTTCTATGTTTTTATCGATTTTTTCATCAAATTCGACTAATTTTTGTGAAGAATTGATTTTTATCCCATTTTGTTCAATATTTTTGAGCTTATCTTCCAAAGTATTCACTCTGGCAATCAAATCATCGTAATCAATGTAATCTATTAGGCGCATTACCAAAATTTCAAGCAGAGCTTTTTGATTGTCTGCCTGTTTAAGTTTTTTCTGATGCTCTATTATAATCGACATACTTTCGACTATTTGCCTATTCGTAATCAATTCAGATTGCGCATTATACTCAACATTGTATTGAGTGTTGTTCTGTCTGATATTGTCAAGGCCATTTTTTGATAGCAACAAGTTTCTATAATGATTTAACAATTCATCCATAACATTTTCTACAGGCTTGTTGTGCGATATTGTGTACAAATTATCCAAAACTTCTGTTGCATCTTTTTTTATGATGCTATTTACAAGCTTGAAAATTCCTGTATTGTCGACAATACCAAGTATATCATTTATATCTTGTTTTGTTATATTTTCTTTTTCAATGCTTAATACTTGATCTAAAATAGATAATGCATCTCTCATTGCACCATCAGCTTTGTTTGCAATAAGTTCAATCGCATCATCGTCCATTTTTCTGTTCAAATCATTCAGAATATATTTGATATTATCTGAAATATCCTTAGCATTAATCATCTTGAACTCATAGCGTTGACATCTTGATAAAATTGTTTGAGGAATTTTATCGATTTCTGTCGTAGCTAGTATAAACACCAAATGTTTTGGTGGCTCTTCCATGATTTTAAGTAAAGCGTTAAATCCTTCATTAGTAATCATGTGTGCTTCGTCTATAATATAAACTTTGTACTTTAATTTTGTAGGTGGATAAATTACTTTATCTCGCAGTTCTCTGATATCGTCAATTCTTCTGTTACTAGCAGCATCCATTTCTACGATATCTAATGTGGATTCTTCCAAAGAACTCATACAATTCTCACATTTATTGCAAGGATTTCCATCTTGTAAATTCAAACAGTTGATAGCTCTTGCAAAAATTTTCGCACAACTAGTTTTACCTGTTCCTCTTGAACCAGAAAAAATATACGCGTGAGAAATATTTTTCGTTTCGATTTGATTTTTTAAAATATCAGTTATATGTTTTTGACCGTAAACTTTATCGAAAGTATCTGGTCTATATTTTCTGTAAATAGCTTGCATAAATACCTCGTTTCAATTGTTAAACTACGAGTAATTTTTTTAAATTTTTCATTCAAAAATATACTAAATCTCTTAATATTATAACATATTTGATATTTCTTGAATTCATAGTAAAATAGTATTAGAAATTTTATTTTTAAAATTTTTGAAGGGGGATTTAATGATGAAAAATATTGACCCATTTTTATTGACAATGTTAGGGTTAATAGTTCCTGGTCTTCTAACCGGAGTAGGAGCAATCCCTGTTTTTTTCACAAGAAATGTAAGTCAAGGTAAGTTAGATGTATTTTTAGGGGCAGCTGCAGGTGTCATGCTTTCTGCAACTTGTTTTTCGTTAATTTTACCTAGTATTGAAGAAAACGGTGGGGGCTTTAGAGGAGTTATAATCTCTTCACTAGGAATTTTAGCAGGAGCTGTGTTTTTGGATATAATCGACAAATACTCTCCGCATGAGCATTTATTAGACAAAAGAGTTGAAGGAAATCCTTCAGATTCTTTGAAAAAAATATGGTTGTTTGTAATTGCGATTACAATTCACAATTTTCCAGAAGGTATGGCAACTGGAGTTGGTTTTGGTGGAGATTCAATAGCAAATGGTCTTCCAATCGCAATAGGAATTGGTCTACAAAATATGCCTGAAGGTTTGGCTGTAGCTTTGTCTTTGGTTAGAGAAAATTACACAGTCAAAAAAGCATTCTTAATCGCATTATTTACAGGATTAGTAGAACCAATCGGTGCGTTTTTGGGTTACGGACTTGTTACTTGGTTCTCGCCTATTTTGGGATTTATTTTAGCTTTTGCAGGAGGCGCAATGCTTTTTGTCAT
The DNA here is from genome assembly GCF_052932265.1 of Finegoldia sp. P2-F-LR. NCBI lineage: Bacteria > Bacillati > Bacillota > Tissierellia > Tissierellales > Peptoniphilaceae > Finegoldia > Finegoldia sp. P2-F-LR. The sequence goes on from NZ_JBRFJF010000015.1 coordinate 33,569, forward strand.
TAGCGACGAAATTATTCCTGAAACTCACAGCAACGGATATGAACGTCAAGCGACTTATGGAATTATAATTGGATTTATCATAATGATGATTTTAGATGTTGCTCTTGGCTAAATAAAAAAAGCGGCTACTAGTTGATATGTACCCTCTTTACTGGACAAACCAGTAAGGAGGGTATTTTTATGAAATATAGTTATGAATTTAAAAAAGAATGCGTACAGTTGTACAGAGAAGGAAGATGGGCGGATACACCTGAAGGAG
>NZ_JBRFJF010000016.1:0-19869 GCF_052932265.1 Finegoldia sp. P2-F-LR
ACATCTATTATTACAATAACGAAAGAATTCAGAGGAAAACAAAATGGATGCCACCTACAAAGTATAGGTTAGCATCCACTACAACTAATTAATTAAATATTGTGTCCAGTTTTATGGGTACACATCAAGTTAAAGTAGTCGCTAATTTTTTTGATTATAAAGCTTGAATAGCTGCCATAGTTACATAGTTGTATGGTTGGTTGTAATGTGGCAAGAAGAATATATCAGTAAGAGCTAGTTTGTCGATTGTAACGTGTTCTTGAATTGCCAAGCTGAACATGTGAATCATCATTGAAATATCATATTCACTCATTATTTGGCAACCTTTGATTTCGCGTGAATTTTTGTCGTAAACAATTCTGATAGTAACTTCTTTGTTGTTTTCTTCCATAAATGGTGGTTTTTGTAAATCTGTGAAATCAGTGTATTCAACTTCCATTCCTAATTTTTCAGCATTTCTAACTGTCAAACCTGTTGATACCATGCACAAATCGTAAATTTTAATTCCGTTTGATCCTTGCACACCGTTTGATTCTAATTTTGTTCCACAAACATTGTGACCAGCAACTATACCACTTCTTACAGCGTTTGTAGCTAATGCAACGTATTCAAATTTTCCTGTTGCGTTGTTGAAAATAACTGTTGAATCACCAACTGCAAATACATTTTCATCAGAAGTTTGTTGATGTTTGTCAGTGATTATTGCTTTTTTATCGTTTAATTTCAAATGATCTTTTGAAAGTGAACTGTTTGGTTTGAATCCTATAGACATTATTACCATGTCACAATCGTATTCACCTTTATCAGTTATAACCTTATTTACTTTTCCATCAGTTCCTTCTAATTTTACAACTTCTTCATTAAATACTAAATTTACACTGTGATCTCTTAGGTTATCTTCCATTTTTTTACAGAATTTATCATCGTAATAGCCTCTTAACACTGTATCTCCGTGTTCAACCAATGTAGATTCTTTTCCTAATCTCTTGAAAGCTTCTGCAAGTTCAGTACCTATGTAGCCAGCTCCTACCACTACAACTTTTTTGATTTCTTCGTGATTAATCTTGTCTATGACTGATTGTGCATCTTGGAAAATTTTAACTTTTTGAACATTTTCCAAATCCATTCCCTCGATGTCTGGTAAAATTGGTTGAGATCCTGTAGCTAACACCAATTTGTCGTAAGATTCTTGAATTTCTTTTCCGTCTTTGTCCTTTGCATAAACAATTTTTTTGTCGTAGTCAATGTTGTCTACTTTTGTTTCCATGTGAACCGTAGCACCTTTTTGTTCGAAAACTTCTTTGCTACAATAAAATAATTTTTCTGGACCTTTAATTTGTTTTCCAATCCACAATGCCATTCCACAACCTAAGAAAGAAATATTGGAGTTTTGATCAAAAATTATTAATTCTTCATCTTTGTAATTATCCAATATTGTGTTCGCACAAGCTGTACCTGCATGGTTAGCTCCAATTAAAACTATTTTACTCATTATGTTTCCTCCTTTGTTTATTTCCTACTAATATTGTAGGATTAATAAGTAAAAAAATATTTGTTTGTTATTTAACAAATCTTTACGCTTATAATTATATCAAATTTGTAATTATTTTTCAATAGGCAAACTATTTCTTTTTTTTTAAGTTCATATATAATAGTATTATGGAGGTAGAAAATTGAACAATTTAAAATACTTGAAATTACTTGCAAAAGAATTTCCTACGATTGAACAGGCTGCTAACAAAATAATAAGTTTGACTTCTTTGTCTGTGTTGCCAAAAGGTACAGAGTACTTTTTATCTGATTTACATGGACAATACGATAGTTTCAATAGAATTATTAAAAGTGCTTCTGGTAATACCAGAATTAAAATTGACCTTGAATTCAAAGACAAATTATCTGAATCAAGAAAAAATCAGTTGGCCAATTTAATTTACGATCCTAAAACAATTATCAATATTACAAAGGAAAACGATGAATATACAGAAACATGGATTAGAGATACTATTTTTTATCTGATAAGAATAGCAAAAAGGGTTGCCAGTAAATATTCTAGACAAAAAGTCAGAAATCAAACTCCCTTTTACTACAGAGATTTGATAGATGAAATGCTCAACATTCAATACGAATCTTTGAATAAAAAAGAATATTTTAATCAACTTTTAGATAGCATCATTAAAATAGAAGTTAGTGAAGATTTTATAATAACTTTGTGTGAATTAATTCAAGATTTGAATATCGACTGGCTGCACATCGTCGGAGATATTTTTGACAGAGGAAAAAGACCTGACATTATTATGGATACGCTTATTGCTAAAAAAGATGTGGATATTCAATACGGTAACCACGATGTTACATGGATTGGAGCTTTTCTTGGTAGTTATGTGAATGCGTGTAACGTAGTTAGAAATGCAATAAGTTACAATAATTTTCAATCTTTGGAAGATGGTTACGGAATTAATTTGAGATTATTGTCGACATTGGCAGATGAATCATATTACAATGACCCATGTGAAAGATTCAAAGTTAGAATCTTAGATGATAACAAACACTCAGAAACTGATTTACTTCACGCAGCAAGAATGCACAAGGCTATTTCTATAATTCAATTCAAATTAGAAAACCAACTTTTTAAGAGAAATCCGGAATTTGAACAATTAGACAGATTATATCTAGAAAGAATCGACTTTAAAAATGGAATTTACAAAGATGCAAATGGCAAGCCCCATGCACTTTTGGACATAAAATTCCCAACAATTGATCCTGAAAATCCTCTTGAATTAACACCAAGTGAACAAGAAGTTATCGAATGCATTTCAAAATCATTCAGAACAAGTCACAGATTAAAAGAGCACATGGACTTTTTGTTCTCATATGGTTCAGTGTACAAAATCGCAAACAGCAATTTGCTTTTCCATGGATGTATCCCTATGAATAAGGACGGTAGTTTCGAAGAATTCACATATGAATCCAATACCTACAGTGGCAAATCTCTTTTGGATTTCTTCGAAGGAATTATAAATTCAGCGAAAAACATGGATGATAATGACCCAGACAGACAAACAGCGTTGGACTTTTTCTGGTATATGTGGTGTGGCCCAAAATCTCCTATGTTTGGAAAAAGTAAAATATCAACATTTGAAAACTTCTTCATTACTGACAAAGATGTTAGAAAAGAAGTAAGTAATCCTTATTTTAGTTTAAGTAAGATTGAAAAATACGCAGACAAAATATTTGAAGAATTCAATATGAATCCTGAAACTTCTCACATAATTAATGGACACGTTCCTGTTAAAAGCATCAATGGAGAAAAACCAGTATCAGCTAATGGCAAAACTTATGTAATAGATGGCGGAATTTCAGAAGCTTACCAAAAGAAAACAGGTATTGCCGGCTATACGTTGACATTTAACTCTCATCACTTAGCAATAGCAAAACACAAGAATTTCAAAGTGATGGAATCAGTTCACGGCGCATACACTCCAGAAGTTACAATAACAGAGGAATTTCCAAAAAGAATGCTCATAAAAGATACAGACGAGGGCGAAGAAATCCTAGAACTTATCGAAGATTTGGAAAGTTTAATTGAAGCGTACAGAAGTGGTACAATTCAACAAAATTCAAACTAATACCAATTAAAAAAACTAATCTTGGAAAATCCAAGATTAGTTTTTCTTATAATACACCGAATTTATTGAATGGAAAATATCTCAAAAAAGCTCTACCAACTATCGCCTTTTTCTTTATCGGACCGAATATTCTGCTATCGTTTGATTCTCGAGGGAGTCTGTTATCCCCCAATACAAAATACTCATCTTCTCCTAGTTCCCATTTTGTTTCATTTCCTGAAACAAGAGTCGTTTGACTACTTGTATAATTTTCATTCAATTGTTCATTATTAACATATACTTTATTGTTTTTTAATTCAACAGTATCTCCCGGTAATGCTACAATTCTTTTGATGTAATCACGACCAGATTTATCCGGTGCGTGAAGTTCTATAATATTACCTCGTTTTAATTTGTTCTTAAAAATCCCCATTCTGTTGACGAAAATTCGATCTCCATTCTCAATTGTAGGATTCATGCTATTTCCTTCAACATGAGTTGTACTAATTACAAAATTTCTAAGCAATAACGCCAACACAATGGCAATTCCTATTACAAATAACCACTCAAAAAAAGATTTTGCTTTTTCTGTCATATCTAAGATTCCCTTTCTAATATTTACTAATTTGATTATAATACTAATCAGCAAATGTGTAAAGGTTGCTAATTTATTATCGTAATATAAAATTATTTGTAAAAATTATGAATTAAAAACTTCTCTATCTAATTGGCCTTCACTTGCCGCAACTATAACTGCTGAAGAACCTGCTGCTGTAACATTTGTAGCAGTTCTACCCATATCTGCAAGCATTGATATAGGGCTCATCAATACAACCATTTCAACAGGAAGACCCATTGCTGCAAATACTGCAGTAGTAGTGATTGTTGCAGTTCCTGGAACTCCGACTGTACCCAATGACACTGCCAATGCTACCAATATTAGCATTACGTATTGTCCGAATGAGTAGTGAATTCCCATAACATTAATTGTCAAAATAGCTGACAATACTGGCCAAAATCCTGCACAACCTGGCATACCAACAGTTGAACCGGTTGATGCAACAAATGTTGCTATCTTTTCAGAAACACCTAATTTATCTTTTAAGTTATCAGTATTTGCTGGAATACATCCTACAGAAGATTGTGTAGAGAATGCAATCAATTGAACTGGCCAGAATTTTTTGAAAAATTTGATTGGATTTACTTTTGCAAAAATAGCTAAAAGAGCTCCAGTTGTAACATATGAGTGGAAGATTGATGCAACATAAGTCAATATTAACACAACAATCAACGGCATCATACTAGCCATATCTGTTCTACTAACAGCATTTGCAATTAAAGCTAATACAGCATATGGAGTGAAGTCTATAATCATTCCTGTAAATCTAAAAATAACTGCTGCAGCTGAGTCGATAAAACTTAAAAATGGTTTTGCTCTTTCTCCTTCTCCTCTTTCTTCTAATTGTAAAATCGCTAATCCTAAAAGGACAGAGAAAATAATTATAGGAACTACTTTTGCTTCTGCTGCATTTCCCAAGACATTATCTGGGAAGAAATTTACAAAAGTTTCTGCAAAAGTTGGAACTTCCTTGGCTTTCGCACCTGCAGCCAAAGTTAACGAACTTCCTTGTCCAATTTTAAATGCTACCCCTAAAATCAAACCTATAAGTGAACCTAAGACATTGTGTAAACTTAAAATTCCAATTGTCTTTGATCCGATTTTTTTCATTTTTTCAATACTTTCCAAAGAAACTACGGTACTAACAATTGATGTAAATAATAATGGTATTACTATTGCAAATAATAAATTAGCATAGATAGATCCGAATACTTTTACATATTCTGTGTTTCCTTTGAAAATAAATCCTACTATAATACCTAGAATTGCAGCTACAATTGTTCTTGTACCGAAGTTCATTTTCTTCTTAGCCATGAACATCAATAAAGCAAACAATACTAAAGTAACTGCTAATGCTACGAATTTCATCTAAACACCCCTTTTTAAATTTTATAGTTATATACTATAGTATATTGAGTACAATTTTCAAATTTAATTTTAATTTTCCTAAATTTTATTTACTTAATTCTGCACATTATTCAGTAATTTTGAAATTTCTTACGATTTTTTTACAAAAAGATTTTTATATGAGAAAGTACATATCCCTAATACTACTAATGAAAATCGTTTGATATTTTGTGAAAATAATGCTTATTTTATCTACCACTGTTATATATATGAATTATTTAATTTTTGAAATATTTTCAATAAAAAATCAGAGGCTATTAACCTCTGACTTATAATCTATTCATACATTTTTAATAAAACATCTTCAGCTTTTATTGGAAGAGTATCAAAAGTGCAGCCAAGTGCATTTAACATCGCTCCATTAATCGCTGGTGCAGGTGTGTTTGAAACTATTTCTCCAATTGATTTTGCTCCGAAAGGACCTGTAGGCTCATAACTTTCACAAAAATCAACGTGAATATTTCCGATATCTTTTCTTGAAGGTAAATTATACGAAATAAATGAATGTTCTTTTAATCTTCCTTCATCATCCCACAATGAATCTTCATACAAAGCATATCCTATCGATTGACCAATCCCGCCTTCGACTTGAACCGTCGCTAATTTAGTATTCATAACAGTTCCGCAATCGACAACCGCTGCGTAATCTTCTACTTTGATTTCTCCTGTTAATTTGTCGATACTTATTTTTGCAAATCCTGCCATATATGGTGGAGGTGATGTTTTTGAATCGAAGTTTCCCACGCCAATTAATTGCATACCGTTTGGTCCAGTTGATAAATCTCTAGCCAAATCTTTGATTGCAATTAATTTTTTATCTTGCAAATAAACTTCTTGATTTCTAATTTCTAACCATTCCACAGAAGTTTCAAATCTCATGGCAACACGTTTTTTGATTTTATTTAGCAAATTTTCACACGCGCGTACAACTGCACTTCCTGTTATATACACACCACTTGATGCATAACTTCCCGGATCAAATGGAGTTATATCAGTGTCTGCGATTATTGGAATAATATTGTCCATTCCACATTGCAACACTTCATTTGCCAAATTCACCATGATAGAATCCGTACCTTGTCCAACATCTGTAGGACTCATCAACAATGTATAATCACCTTGTTCGTTTAATCTAACTTCAACTGTTGAAGTATCGACGTTTTGAATTCCACTTCCTTGTTGAGCAATTGCCATTCCAACAGAAATTATTTTATCTTTTTCTTCTTTGAAAGGATAATATTTATCCCATTCAATCATTTCTCTTCCTTTTTCGATGCATTCATTTAATTTGCAACTTTTGACATCTATTCCGTAAGCAAGAGTTTTTTCTCCTTCTCGAACAGTGTTTTTAAGTCTTAGTTCAACTGGATCCATGTTTAATTCTTTGGCTAATTTATTTACCATAGATTCTAATGCAAATGTTCCTTGAACTGCACCGTAACCACGAAAAGCTCCACCAGGAAGTTTGTTAGTGTATACAACTTGTCCGAAAAATCTAGCAGCCCTCATTCTACTGTACAATGGAAGTGTTTTGTTACCAACCAAATTCAAAGTCGTAAATGCGTGATAACCGTAAGCGCCTTGATCAGATAAGGCATAAATGTCACAAGCTTCAATTGTCCCATCTTTTTTGGCACCTATTTTAACTTTAACTTTCATTTGGTGGCGTGAGTTTGAAGCTTCAAAAGTTTCTTCTCTGTCAAATACAAGAATTGATGGCTTTCCTGTTTTTAAAGTTACAAATCCTGGATAAATTTCTGTGACACTTGTTTGTTTTCCACCGAATCCCCCACCTACTCTTGGTTTTATAATTCTTATTCTTGAATCACTTATTCCCAAAGCAATGGATAATTGTCTTTTGATGTGAAATGGAACTTGTGTAGATGAAATGCAACACAATCTATCGAATTGATCCATGTAACAATAAGATCTGTATGTTTCCATCATGCAATGCGCTTGTGCCTTTGTTGTAAAAGTATCTTCTAATACGACATCACACTCACTCATTACCTTGTCAACATCTTCTCCCCAAGATTCTTTCTTTTCACCAACTAGATTTCTTTTCGTGTCATAACCAAAAACTTTAGTTGGTCCATTAAAGAATACATCTTCTTCGTGAACTACGATTTCGTTGTCGATAGCTTTTGTGTAATCAAATAATGGTTCTTTAACATCGTACTTGATTTTAATTTTCTTCATCGCCTGATTACACACTTTTTCGTTAATTCCAACTACGATTGCTACAGGCTCTTTCATATATCTAATTTCTTTTGACAAAATCGACATATCGTATGGACTTGGTTCTGGATAAGATTGTCCTGCCAATGTAAATTTATTGTCGAAAACATCTTCATAAGTGTACACTGCGACAATTCCATCCATCGCTTCTGCTCTTGATTTATCTATTTCTAATATTTCGCATCTTGCATACGGACTTCTCATCAGCTTAATTATCAGCGCATTAGGATCTTTCAAATCCTCTGTATAGACAGGTTTTCCAGTAACTAATGAGCTTGAATCTATTTTTTTGAAATCTTTATTTATCTTCATCATCAATCTCCAAATATTTCTTAATAGCTCTCATTTGAGAAGCATAACCTGTACATCTGCATAAATTACCCATCAAATAATCTTCGATTTCTTCATCTGTAGGATTTTTGATAGTTTTCTTCAAACTCAAAACATTCATAATGAACCCCGGTGAACAAAAACCGCATTGTTCCCCACCTTCTTCAGTCAAAAGTTCTCCAAATTTTCTTTGGCTTTCAGATATTCCTTCCAAAGTTGTAATCTTTTTTCCTTCACATCTTAATGCCAAAACAGAACAAGAAAGTACTGGAACATCGTCCATCCACACAGTACAAAGACCACAATTTGATGTTGTACAACCACACTTCACCGATTTATAACCCAAATCGCGAAGCACATTGTACAAAGTAGTATCGCTATCAACACTAGCTATATGGTTTTTATTATTAACATTTAATTCTATAATCATTGCAATTCACCTAACGCTTTTTCCAATAATCCAACAAATAAAAGTTTTCTGTATTTTTTCTTCGCTTTATTATTTGACCCTATATATTCATCGATTAATTCCAATGTCTTTTCCCTATCAAATCCATTAGTATTAATCTCATCAGAAACATCTCTCATAACCATTGCTTTTTGAGGTCTCGCTCCTAATACTACCTTATATTTTTCATCGATTTTAGAAATACTTACAATAGCAATTGGAAAATCCTTGCAACAAATTCTTTGAACAATTTGAGTGCAGTGGACATCTTTGTTAGGAATCATGACTTCAACTAATAAGTCCTTCTTTATATCAGAATTCAAAAATTCTTCAACACTCATTACACCATTATTGTACAATCTAACCTTTGCATCAAGTAATAATAAAATAGGCAAAAAATCAGAAAATGCATATCGTGAAAACACGCTTGCTCCAACTTGGGCAGTGTTTCTTAGTTGAGTTGACACAATTCTTTTCAAAGATTTAGGAATAATTCCATCACAAAATTTTTTTAAGAAATCATTGTATTCCAAATCTCTGTATGTAGTAGTTGCTCCGATTTTTATTTCATCGTCTTCAACATTTATGTAATTTAAATCCAATTTTGACAAATCAATCCCAACATTGTAAGAACGACAGCCTGCTTTAAGAAAATGACATCCACCCAAAATTTTATTCATTTTTGATTTCATCAATAACTCATAAGCTTCATTCAATGTTTCTGGACTTTTGAAATCTCTTAATGTAAACATAACCACTCCTTAATTTTAATCAGTCTATATTATATCACAAAAATAGTCGGTTATCTTTTGACAACCGACTAACATTTTCATATAACTTTTGTATGAAATAATTTTAAGTTTTAAATATTTTTAGCTTGTTCTTTTTTAGCAATTGATGGCAATATTAGTCCCAATCCCAACAATACCACTGGAGTCAAAATGTTAAGCATCAATTTGAAATTCCATTGACTTGTGAATGGTTCTCCTTCTTTTGGAATCATACCTAATATACATGCAAATGCTGTGAATACAAAACACCAACCAGCGATAAATTTACCGAATGATTTTGATTTTGTGAATCTGTATTCCACGCCTTGTTTTTCATGTAAGTAGTGTTTTAATGCAAAATATGCTGCAAATACCCACATATAACGCATTGGCATTACTATAGAGTTCAAATCCAACAACCAATTGTACAATTCATTTGAATTTCCTATTCCTAAAGCAGGAATAATAATCAAAATACTAACCAAAATTGTTGTTAGTTTGTATCCACCAACTGGAACTTTTTTGTCGTTGATCTTTCTCAAGAAATTTGGAACATATTTTGCATCTGCTTCGCTCAATAAAAGTTTAAGTGGTGCATCAATACTCATAACTAAAGCTGCCGCTTGTCCGGCAAAGTTTGTCAAAGCATAAATAATTACAAGAGTAGAACCAATTCCGTAATATTGCCCTAATTTTTCAAATGCGTAATAAGCACCATTCATTTTAAGGTCGTTTGCAACATTTGTTGTATCAAACATCATACCCATTGCAACTGAACCCAAAATCGCAGATACTGTTACCATTAAAGCCATAATTATCATAGCTTTTGGGAAGTTTTTGCCTGCATCTTGTGTGTCATTTACATAAGGTGAGATTTTTTCACAACCACCTACGGCAAAAACCAACATAGAAATAGTTGTCAAATAGTGCAAATTAAAGTTAGGTAAGTATGTTTTGATACTTAACATATTTGGAGATGCAACTTCTACTCCTCTTAATGCTGGAGCTGCTAGCATTAGTAAAATAAATAAAATACCCATAACAAAACTTGCGGTACCTGCGATTGAACCCAAAACTTTTATCGATTTAATACCATTTGCTGCTAATAGAACAAATAACAAAAATATTATAAGTACCAATGATTGCAAAACAATTGGATTTAAAGATTTTACTATTTTAGGATTTCTAAAAACCGCCCATGCACCTGCTACCATAAGGTTTTGTGGTTTTTGTGCTAAATATGGGATATGTACTACCCAATAAGTCCAGCCGGACAAATAAGCTAGTAATGGTCCCATTGTTTGTTTTATCCAATAGCTAAGTCCTGATTGTCCTTCTTTGAAAGTTGAACCAAGTTCTCCAACCATCAATGAATAAGGAATAAAATACAAAGCCATTATGAATATCCAACTTGTAATAACTGTCAAGCCTTGGTTAGCATAGTTATTAACAACATTTCCAAAACCCCATACAACTGTGAATCCCATCCAAATTAGATTGGTCACTGTAAGAGATTTTTTCTTTTGATCGTCAATTAAAACATCGTTTTTCATATTTCCCTCCTGATTAGATTATAGCAAAATTTATTTTTGTTGGGAACATTTTTCAATAAAAAATAGCTTCCAGATTTACTAGAAGCTACTTGATATTTTATTTTGAATAATTTTCTATTATTTTCAAAACCAAATCCGATGCTTTTTTCATTTGGTCGATAGATAATAATTCGTGCTTTCCGTGAAATGCATATCCGCCAGTGAAAATGTTCGGACATGGAAGTCCTTTGTATGATAATTGTGCTCCATCCGTACCACCTCTGATTGGTTGAACTAATGGTTTTATTCCCAAATCTTCCATTGATTTATAAGCCAAATCCACAATTTCCATTACAGGTTCTATTTTTTCTTTCATGTTGTAATAGCTATCTTTCATGTCAAGTTCGATAGAGTTGTTGTATTTCACATTCAAGAATTCTACTAATTTTTCCAAATAAGATTTCTTTTCTTCGAATTTTTTCTTGGCGTGATCTCTGATTATGAATTTCATAACAGTATTTTCAACAGAACCTTCGAATGATGTCAACAAATAAAATCCTTCGTAATGTTCAGTGTGTTCTGGTCTTTGAGCAACAGGAAGTTCATTGAATAATTCCATACCAATTAATTGTGAATTAATCATAGTATTTTTTGCGCTACCAGGATGAACATTTTTGCCGTGAATAGTTATTGTCGCACCTGCTGCATTGAAGTTTTCGTATTCCAATTCTCCAATTGGACCACCATCCAAAGTATATGCAAAATCAGCGCCGAATTTTTCTACATCGAACAAATCAGCTCCCCTGCCTATTTCTTCATCAGGAGTAAATCCAATTTTAATTGTTGGATGTTTAATATCTTTGTTTTCGCATAATTTATTCACAGCATCCATTATAATTGCAATACCTGATTTGTCATCTGCACCCAAAAGTGTAGTTCCATCTGTATGAATTAAAGTTTGTCCTTCCAAATCTTTTAAAAATGGAAAATCTTCCACAGTAGTAGTTACAGAATCGGATAATTTGATGTCTCCACCTTTGTATTCCAAAATTTGTGGTTTTACATTTTCTCCTGACATATCCGGAGCAGTATCCATATGAGAAATGAAACCGATAGATTTTGATTCTCTATCCAAGTTTGATTCTAACGATGCATACACATATCCATTTTCGTCCATGTGAGCATTGTCAATTCCCATTTCTTTTAATTGCTTAACCAAAAGATTACCCAAATCTTTTTGTCTAGCTGTTGATGGACAAGTTTCGCTTGATTCATCACTTGTAGTATAAATCTTCGCGTATTCAATAAATCTATCAACTATATCTATCATAAATTTCTCCTATTTAATAACTTTCTTTTCTTCCCAAGATTTTTTAACTGCGTTTGCAACATTTCTTGCAACATCTTTGTTAAATGCTTCTGGTAAAATTCTATCTTCTACTGGTTGTTCAACCATGTGAGCAATTGCATATGCTGCTGATAATTTCATATCGTCAGTAATTCTATCTGCTTTTGCATCTAATGCGCCTCTGAATATTCCAGGGAATACCAAAACATTGTTAACTTGGTTAGGATAATCACTTCTACCTGTTCCAACAACTCTTGCTCCTGCTTCTTTTGCTTCGTCAGGATATATTTCTGGAACTGGGTTCGCCATTGCTAAAACAATAGCATCGTGGTTCATTGAAGATACCATTTCTTTTGTTAAAATTCCAGGAGCAGAAACACCGATGAAAATATCTGCATTTTCCATAGCAGTTTTCAAATCTCCTTTAACTTTATTAGGGTTAGTAGTTCTAGCGATTTCTCTTCTAGCTTCGTCAAGTTTTTCATCATCTGGATCGATAATTCCACGGCTGTTTAAGATTAAGTTGTTCTTAGCACCTGCCAATGTTAACAAGTTAGAAATTGCAATACCTGCTGCCCCTGCACCACTGATTACGATTTTTACATCAGAAATATCTTTTTTAACAATTCTCAAAGCATTAATAACAGCAGATAATACTATAACAGCTGTACCGTGTTGGTCATCGTGGAATACTGGAATATCTAATTCTTCGATTAATCTTTTTTCGATTTCAAAACATCTTGGAGCTGCAATATCTTCAAGGTTAATTCCACCAAATGAAGGAGAAATTGCTTTTACAGTGTTAATTATTTCTTCTGTGTCTTGTGTATTTAAGCAAATTGGGAATGCATCTACATTACCGAATTCTTTAAATAAAACTGATTTACCTTCCATAACTGGCATACCAGCAATTCCACCAATATTTCCCAAACCTAAAACTGCAGAACCATCAGTTACTACAGCAACCATATTTCCTTTATTTGTATATTTATATGCAAGTTCATTGTCTTCGTGAATTTTCTTACAAGGCTCAGCAACACCAGGAGTGTAAGCCAACGCCAAATCCATAGCGTCATTAACTTTTACTTTAGATACTACTTCTAATTTCCCTTGATTTTTTTCGTGAAGTTCAAGAGCTTTTTGTTTAATTTCTTCGATATTCATTTTTCACCTCATAAATTTTCATATAACTTTCAACAAAATTGTTGAATTACATTATTACAATATAATTTTAACACTAAAAGCTAACTATTCCAAACAAAAAGAGGTATTATTTAAAATACCTCAATTGATTTAGAAAAATATTGGAACCAAAACAGATGCCAATAAAATTATTAACGCTCCTCCCAAACGAGAAGATATTTGCGCAAATGGCATCAATTCCATTCTATCTGCAGCCGTAAGAACAGCAACATCACCAGTACCACCCATGTTAGCCATGCATAATCCTGCTGTAATAGCTGTTTCTATTGGATAGAATCCTACGAAATATCCTACGATACCAGCGCCAATGATAGCTCCTATAATAACCGCAAGAACAAGAATTACATAGCTTGGTGTAAATGCTTCGAAAATTTGTCCCAAATTAGTGTAAGCCATACCAATACCAAGCATAAGTGCTGCAGTGAAGTTTTTGGCAACGAAATTGTACCAACCTTCAGCAACATGTTCGATTTTTTCAGGAACAATTCCTGCTGCCTTTACGATAACTACAGAAATAATCATCCAAGCATAAGAGTGGATTTTGATACCGAGCTTTTCGAATAAAAATGCTAATATTGCACCAAATGTAAAAAATGCTGTAGCAATTACAATACCAGCGCCATAATCTTTAACATCATTTAAAATGATGTTTTCCTTCTTTTCAGCTTTCAAACTATCATCATTACTTCTAACTAATTGTCCATTACCAGTTAAGCTTGGTTTTGATTTTCCTAGTCTGTTCAATAAACCACCAGCAACAATTGCCGTAGCATTACCCAAAGCAACTGCTGGAACAAGTTTACTCAAAATAGTTTCGGACGGAATATTCAATGCTGATTCGAAAACTTTTGAAATAGGTACAGCACCTGCTCCCATTCCTCCGCCCATAATTGGGATACCGATGTATGCGGTTGATTCACCTACACTCTTTCCTAACAACAAACCTACACCACCTACTAAAAGTAATGCCATAATCACAGAACCCAAGATACATGGTAAATATCTAATAGCTGCTTTGATAAGCAACTTTCTATTCATACCAAGAATTGAACCTGTGATTAAAGCTGCGATGTAGAAATCTAGGAATCCTCCTTTAGTCATAAAAGTATTTATACTTTTGATGGATTCAGCTGGTAACCATTTATAATAAGTTATAGCCGCACCAACAAATATAGATACAATAGCTCCACCACCCAAATATGTCTTGATAATTGGTGTGTGATTTCCGATAAGGTTTAATAATTCGCCAAATACAATCAAAAATAAAAATGCTCCAACCATACCATTTGGTAGAACATCAAATATGAATGAAATAACGATTATTACACAAGCGATTATAAAATACGGAATTTTTAAACCTGCAATCTTTTTATCCATAATTTTCCTCCTTATTTAGTTTTTACATCTTTTATTATCTCATTTAAAACATAATAAAGCAATCTAGATTAACTTAATTAAAAGTAATAAAGTGAATAAATACAAAATTGTAGTACTCACAACATAGTAACCTGCCAATGAATCATCTTGCTTATATCTTTTAGCGAAAACATAAGTATTAACAGCCGTAGGAGCACCAAATAAAATCAACGCAACAACCTTTTGAATTTCAGACAATCCGAAAATTTTTCCAATAAATAATCCTGTCAAAGGAAGTACCAAAAGTTTTACAATGGAAACCTTCATAATTGATTTAATCTCTCTAAAATCTATTCTAAAATTCAAACCGTATCCCATAGTCACCAAAGCTAAGGTCCCTGCAATATCTCCCAAACTTCTCAAAGGAGTTTCCAAGAAAAACAAATTAACCTTAGTTACATACAAAAAAATCCCTACGAAAAGCCCAATCATCAAAGGTGTCTTCACTACATTTATGAACAACTTTTTCTTAGAATTATTCTCACCTACCAATCCTTCGTACATGCTTACAGTGTAGAAATTATAGAAAAACTGACTAATTCCTGTGATTGCACCTGCCATGACAATCCCTTCATCCCCAAACAAAACACTTAATATTGGAAATGACATTATAATGAAATTGCCTCTACTCATAGCATTGGCTTCTAGTACAACATAAGATTTGTCCTTATTGGTAATTTTCGCCAAAAAATAAGTAAGAAAAATGTGAAATACAAACACCACATTCAAATATACAAAATATTTTACACTGAGATTTTGCCCAAAATCTACTTTATAAAAACTCATCATAATTTTTAGAGGAAAAAACACATTAAAAATCAACTTGTTAAGTCCCGTCATAGTATTATCGTCTACAATGTTGGACTTTTTTATCAAAAATCCAATAAAAATCAAACAGAACAAATTGATTATCATTAAGTACAACTGCGAATAATTTACCAAAAAACCACCTTTTTCACATAAAAATATAGGTAAATGAAACCACTTACCTATACAACAATACTATTTATTTGTCAAAAAATCAAATTATTTTGTGTATAATTCAATGTATCTGTCCTCTGTAGTATAATCTGATTTTTCAATCGAATCGATAATTAAACCATCAGAGATAAATTTCTTCAAAGAATCATCCAAATCATTTTTGCCCACAATATTGACGATCTTTTTGTTTTCACTATTGGATGTTACAACCTTGTATTGTTCCTTTGAAATCTCAGACAAATTCTCAAACGCTATTTTTTTATCCACCAGAAACATTACATCGTCTGTTAACTTGTCCACCTCTGACAAAGTATGAGATGACAACACAACTATCTTGCCATCATCTTTTAATTTCAGAAGATAATTTCTCAACAAAATAACGCTAGTAGGATCCAATCCCGTTACAGGCTCGTCCATAATGTAAATATCATAATCTCCCATAAAAAAATACGTCAACAAAGTTTTTTGCTTTTGACCCAGAGAATAAGTGCTAACTTTCCTCTTCATAAAATTATGAACTTTAAAAATATCCAATACTTCTTCAAACTTTTCATCAGAAACGTGGCGTGAGTTCTTTGCGAAAATAAAATGATCCAACCCTGTCAAGTTATCATACAGCATATCCAAGCTTCTTGCATAAGATAAATGCTTGAAAATCTCCGGATTTTTATTATCTATATCATTAACCTTAATCTCACCTGAATCGTACTTCGTCAAATCAGAAATTATATCCATAAGAGTAGTCTTACCAATACCATTTGGTCCAACTAACGCGTATATCCCAGGTTTGTCTAATTTCAAATTCAAATCCTTTAATACTTCGTTTTCACCGTAAGATTTGTTCAGACCTTTAATCTCAAGCATTAATATCCCCCTTCATCCTTTTCATTGATATCACATTAAACACTACAATATAAAATACAATCATTATCACATTATAAATCGGATTAGAAAAACTAAACTTATTCAAATAATTGTATCCACCTTTTAGAATCATCAGACTATCCAACGAACTAAATGGATTTAATAAGAAAAACTTACCCAAAGTTCCAAAATAGCTAATAATTATTCCCAAAACAATCAAGAAAGTTGTAGCAATTATATTCACAGTTTCATTCTTGATGAATGTAGTCATCATATTTGAAAAACTAACCACAAGTAAAATTATCAAAATATTTATCAAAATCATTGGCAAAACGAAACCACTGGATGCCCTGAACACACCCTCTACTACACCGTTATAACTGTAATCGTAGCAGAACACTGGATACAACTTCTCACCAAGTCCTCCGTTAAATAATCCAATTATCATACTAATTGCCAAAATCACAATATACATTCCGACAGATAATACAAACGAATTAACCTGCTTTGATTTCCAGACATCTTTTTTCCATTCATTCACAAAAGCTAACTTCAAAGTTCCATTGGACCTTTCCTTTTTGAACTCAAGAGTAAACATCAAGCAAATAATCAACGTAAAGGCTGGAATAATTCCATTTTCGTACATAGATATCACAATGCCTATAAGTCCTTTTTGTTCAGTAGGATCATGTTGTTTTGTTTTATACAAGCTTAGTTTTTTATTAGATAATAAACTCTGTTCAATTTCATTGCTAACAAGTTCATAACTTGAATCGGGCTTTAAGTGGTTATCAATAAAATAATTCACCCTATTCTCATTAGAGCGAGAAGTACTGGGATCTATTCCTTCTTCATCTAATCCCCAATCAGAATTCAGATAAATAAGCATATTACTGTAATATTCTGCTGGATTGTCAGCTCTGTTAACATAAGATTTTTTGAAATTTTCCAAGTTAATTAGTATTTGCTTGTCACGTTTCTCTTTTGGATTATTGTGTACGTTAATCTTTGCAACATCAATACTGATGTCTATGGTCTGCAAATCATCCTTTGATTTTATGTTTTTGAATTTTATCGTATTGAAACAGAATAACACAACTACCGCTAAAGTTAGTACACAAAAATATTTATAGTATTTGTTTCTCATAATTTTAGCAAAATCTAATTGCAAGATATTTTTGATATCGATTTTGGAGTATGTTTTAGAAAAATTATGATAAATCAACTTGTATCTTTTATTGTTTACAATGATTAAGCATACAATCATTAACACAAATACAATTGGTACCAATATTGAAAGATTACCGAAATTATTAAAACTATTTAAACTAAACGATAGATCATATTTTCTAGATAGCAATGAAATTATCCAATAAATTGATAAAACAACAATAATTGATAGACTTTGTTTCATGTACCTTCTGAAAATCTCATACAAAATCATCGCAATGCTGTAAATTAAAAACCCCGTCCCTATGTATTTTAAAGCAAGTACCACTGAGTTTACATTCATGGTTATAAGCGAATCGGTCTTTAAGTTTGTTACAGTTTTCAATATCATATCGTTCGCGCTTCCCATTGGAAATCCATTGACTACAGAGTAAATGATATTTCCCAAAATCATGGATAAGATTACAATAGCAAAGAATACTACATACTTTACAAGCCTTGCATATACTAATTTTTTGGTGCTTACCGAAATAGTATCTAATTTTAGACTTTTGAAATTCATCTCATTAGCAAATACAGCTATCAGAAAAACCACACACAAGAAAATATCATTCATGACATTTTCCATTAGGAAACCAAAAGATTTGAAAAAACTAAAATTATTGGATGTAGTGTAGAATCCATATCTGTTAATTTCATCACGAATCAAATTAAAATAAGGATCCAATTCTATGAACATTGTATCCTCCAACTTATTTAAGTCGTTTTGTCGTTTGAACGATTCTATCTCATCATATTGGCTCAATAATTCATTGTAGAAATTATGCTCTGTCTTTGAAGAATACTTTGCAGTTTTTGTCTCTTCCATCAACATACTCAAATCGTATTCCAAAGGTTTTATGTACTGCAAGGAATTAAAATTCATCTTGCTAAAATCCAAATATTTCTGCTGTTCCTCTTTATTTTCAGATGATTTTGAGAATACAAAAGACTCCATCATTGTGTTTTCAAAATAATTTCTAGTTTTTATAAAATATGAATAATCTTGATCAGTATATTCATATTTTATACTATTTAATGTTACAAAAGAATACACACAAAAAATAATAACTACGACTGGAAATATTAACGACTTGTAAAGTTTTTTCAGTTCAAACATATTGTCTCCCTTCATTGAATTTAGAAAATATTATTTGCTAATTTCTCCCGAATAATACCAAGTCTCAGTATTATTGGTTACATCAATAGTAATTAATCTCTGTCTATAAAGTTTCCCACTGTAACCGTCATTATATACATCTTCATACTTAAAATTCACAGGTGATTTTCCCCTCTCAAAAGTAAAGTTCTCACCGTATTCATCTTTTTCAACATTTTCTAATTCATAATAACTTGCCGAACTAACAGCCGATGAAACGTTTGCATTTATTGTACAAAACACTGTCAAACATGCAATCATAACGATAAATAAAATTTTTTTCATTTTCAAGTCCCCTTTCGTATTTTTCTTATTTAGTTTATACCCTATTTTTTTATTTTTTAATCTATTTTATTAAAATATTAGTCGGTTTTTTTTTATATATTTTATAGATATTTTTTTCAAATAAAAAAAAGCCCTCACCTAAGTGAGAGCTAATTAGTCTTAGTATTTAACTATGCGATAATTTTAGAAACAACGCCTGCTCCTACTGTTCTACCGCCTTCTCTGATGGCAAATCTTAGTCCTTCTTCGATTGCGATAGGAGTAATCAATTCGATGATGAATTTTGCGTTATCTCCTGGCATTACCATTTCTACGCCTTCTTCTAGTTCGATGTTTCCTGTTACATCTGTTGTTCTGAAGTAGAATTGTGGTCTGTATCCTGAGAAGAATGGTGTGTGTCTTCCTCCTTCTTCTTTTGTTAATACGTATACTTCTGCTTCAAATTTTGTGTGTGG
>NZ_JBRFJF010000017.1:0-10965 GCF_052932265.1 Finegoldia sp. P2-F-LR
CCTTCAGGTGTATCCGCCCATCTTCCTTCTCTGTACAACTGTACGCATTCTTTTTTAAATTCATAACTATATTTCATAAAAATACCCTCCTTACTGGTTTGTCCAGTAAAGAGGGTACATATCAAAATTCAACACCTTGTTTTTTTATTTTAGTTTATTTGTATTATATTAATATCTTCAAAGCAATCATCTATTTGGAATTTTTTCGGCAAATCCTTGGTCTTCAACGAAGCAAGTGCACATGCATTTGCCATTTCAAAAGACTTTTCATAGTCTGAAGTTCTGATAAATGTCGCGATAAATCCCGCGATTATTGAGTCGATAACAAAATCTCTTTTTTGGTTTGCTATTTCGTCTATTTCAAATGCGTACGTGGAATCTTTTTGGAACAAATACACTTTATTCTCTACAAATGGAACTACGACAAATTTTGAATTCAAACCAGATATTTCATTTTTCCATTTAAGCAAATCAGATTCTGAATCTATTTTCGTTTTAAATAAATGTTCCAAGCATTTTACGCTGATATTTTCAAGAAATGATCCTTCATTTGCAAATTTCTCCAGATAATACTCGTCTATATCAAGTACGAATTGTGCTTTGTTGGCATTGCAGATGGCAATCATTCTTTCGATTACAGTTTCTGTTATATTTTTCGGAAAAGCTGTAGACAAAAACACAGTATCTCCCTCTTTAACTCTTGATAGATAGTATAACAATTCCTGTAGTTCTTGATGAGAAATGCTAGGTCCTTTTGATTCGATTACGGTTTTCGAAGAACCTGTGATTTTGATATTAATTCTAGTATTATCATCAATTCTTATGAACTCAGATTTGATATCTTCTCTTCTTAGCCAATCTTCAACAAATTCTCCAGTAAAACCTCCTGCAAATCCAGTTGCAACAGTCGGAAGTCCAAGTTGTTTTAAAACTCTCGAAACATTGATTCCTTTTCCAGCTGGAAGCATCAAATCAAAATCCGATATATTGTTCTTGTCAAATTCAAAATCCGAAACTTCACTTACAAATTCAAGCGCTGGATTCATAGTAACTGTGTAAATCATTTAATCACCTACATTAATCCCGGAGCAAGTCCAAAAAATAATTTTTGAAGAAGTGTCATAACGACCATAAACACAACAAGTCTTGTTATCACAATTCCAGCTGCATTAAGTCCGTAAACTTTCCACAAATTTTTGTAATCAAATCTATCTACTAAAATAATCGTTGCAAATAATATCAATATTACCAATGAAATTAGATATATAAAAGCGTGTGCACCTAAAAATGTAAACGTGAAAACTGACGAACTAAAACCAACAAGTCCACCTGCTGTTAAAACCCCAAATAAGCTGAATATGAGAGATTCTATAACCGAAAGTAAAACTGAGATATTGTTTCTCAAATCCTTGTCGATTGGTTGATATAATTTCGTTCCTGCTAGTTTAAGTCCCAGACTGTAGGATAAAAGTTTTTGGAAAACATCCAAAACCAACACCGAAACCATAACTACGATTGCTTTTGATTTTTGAGTAAATGTCCAGTGATTTGTAGAATTCATGTAAAAGAATAAAAGCGGCAACGCAGATAACACTACAACCGCAAGTCTCATCGAGAACCTGTAAGGTTGTGTGCCTCCCATCATTTTCTTCAATATTTTAGTAAAGAACAAATTGATTTTGTCAAAAACTTGTTTGCTTTTAACCTCAAAAGTATCCATAAATTGGTCATCATCTTCATCTTCGTCTTCAAACTTATGAATAGTAAACTCATTTGCCGAAGTGAATCTTATCGACTCATCTCTTTTAATTTTTTCTTGTTTTTCGTCATAACCTTTGGTAATAAAAATCGTGTTTTCATAATTTTCTTCAGGTTCTTTTTCATCTTCGTGGTTTATTTTCTTCTCAACTTCTTTGTCGGGATTGAACTTTCCATACTGAGATTTGTTTTTGTTAATCACTTGAAAAATATCTTCAATCCTTTTAGGTTTGTGTTCAGTTTTGTTTTTGTTTATGATATCTTCAGCCTTTTGTTCTTCAGCTGATTTTTCACGATTTTTTATATTAAAAATGTTCATAACATCATCTGAATATGAATAATCTTTGTCTGTAGATGCGTGATTATCTTCTGGTTGTTCTTTTATATCCTTTTGTTCATTCAAACTTTCACGGTATTCTTTCAAATTAAACCCACAATTGTGACAAAAATTCACCGTATCTAACACTTTTTCATTGCAATTAGGACAACGCATTTACTCACCTCCGTAACCATATTATATCACAATACATTATACTCAATTATAACTTTGCCAAATCTTAATATTTGGGCAATAAAATAAGAGATATTTTATATCTCCTATTTTTCAAAGAGTAAATACACATCATGCACGAATATCTAGACTACAAAAATTGTTGATTTCTGAATCTCAAAATCCTAAAATCGTAAGCACGCTTCGCTTACGCGGTACGATTTTGGACGAATTTTTTCGATGTGAAATCAAAGCATTTTTTTCCGTATGATATTCTTAGCATGAATGTGTAATACTCTTTTTCTCTATTTTCTTTTAAACACCATATATCTATAATTCAAATCTTCGTAAGTTTTGATGTCTGACTCTTCCGCTACATAATAATCTTGGTCTTCAAATAAGTTTCTGATTTTTGCATCATATTCAAATTCTGCGTCAACATAAGTGATTACGAATTCATCAACTAAATGTATCAATGATTCAATCGTGTTTGCTCCACCTATCAAATATTCTGTCATTTTGTGGTCTGGGTTGATTTCTTTGAGAGTGCGTAGCAATTCTTCTTCGTTTTTTACGCAAAGCATACCGTCTAAGTCTTTGCTTGTAATTATTATGTTGGTTCTATTTGGTAGAGGTTTTGAATCTGGCAAAGATTCCAATGTTTTTCTTCCCATTATAACGATATTTCCAGTTGTTAACTCCTTAAATCTTTGCATATCTTCAGGAATTGAAAAAAGCATATCTCCATCTTTTCCTATCGCAAAATTTCTATCTACTGCTAATATAACTTTCATTAACAAAAATCTCCCTTCCTTATATTACTTACAATTTCGTTCAATTTTTCCATTGCGTGATTGTCTGTCCAATCAAAATCACCTTCACATATCCTTACGACAAGTATACCCATTTCCTCACAGCAAATATCAAGCATAGTGCTATAGATTGCATTTTGCAAATCAGATGATGAATTAGAAAGTATGCTATTGCATTTGTTTATCCATTTTTCAATACAAAAACCATAGTTTTTATCTCGTGGATAATTCTCAAGTGCAATCTTTCTTTCTTTTGTAAATTTCCTGTTAGCATCATACATAAAACAAAGCTTATTTTCCTCATTATAAGCCATTATGTTGATATCATTGACATATCTTATCAAATCATCTCTGTTTATATTTTCATCTAGTTTATTCAAAACTTCTTTCAAATTTTGGTTGTCTATGTTTGGTTTCAATTCAGAAAAATTCTTGCTAAATTCAATATCTCCACTAAAATACACTCGCAGTATTTTTTTAATAGCATCAATTTGTTCTTTTTCATAATCAGATGCCAAAAAAGTACTGTTTTCCATAAAATCTCCTTTATACTACATCCATTTTTTCTTTTTAAAATAATAAATCATAACACTAGTAATCACAACAGCCGTAACCCAGAACAAAATATATCCGTATTTCCCTTGAAGTTCCGGCATATATTTAAAGTTCATTCCATAGACTCCTGTTAAGAATGTCAAAGGCAAAAATATCGTCGACCACACAGTCAATACCATCATTACTTCGTTAGTTCTGTTAGAGATATTAGTGTCAAATGCATCTATCATGGAGTTAATCATATCGCGATACACTTCTATGAATTCAAGCATTTGGATTATGTGATCGTACAAATCTCTCATGTAAATAGATGTGTTGTGACTTACCAAATTTACTCTGAACTTCGAAATTTCATTGATAACTGAACGCAAAGGCCACAAAGTCTTCCTCAAAAATATTAGGTTTTTCTTCATAGTGTAAAGTTCTCTGAGAATATCGTCATCATGATTAGTCATCATAACGTCTTCCAAATCATCTATGTATTCTCCCAAAATATCAAAAATTTGATAGTAGTTGTCGATGAATGCATCCATTAACAAAAGCAATAGTCCATCTGTAGTTTTCGGTCTAAAAACAGGAATTTTTTCTAACTTGTCCAAAACTCTGTCAAATGATGTGGTTTTATTTTGTTCAACAGTCACTAACAAATTTTCTTTTAATACGAATGACACTTGGTTAAACGACAATTCCTTTACGCTGTTGAACATATCGTAATCCACAGTATCTGTTACCACGAACAAATAATCATCATAAGCTTCCAGTTTTGTCCTTTGTTCCACATCCAACATGTCTTCTATTATAAGAGGATGGATTTTGAATTTTTCTTTCATTTTTATAAAATTATCTGTATCTGATAATCCTGTAATATATATCCAATTTATCCTGTCATCTCTCAATTCGATATCATCGATGTCTGTGGTTTGATGTTTGTCGAAATGATGTTCATCAAAAGTACAAAAAGTAATTTTGGTGTTCTCAAGATTGTTCTCAAGCCTAAGAGTATCTAATATTTCGTTGATTCTATCCTCAAATAATAAATTAGCCAATACTATCTCCTCTTATTCGTCCAATAATTTGTTCGCGTAATTTCTGTATGTCGATTTTGAGTTATCCCCTACAAGTCTGTCGATGATTTTGCCATCTTTTATAAATAAAGTCGTAGGTAGCGGCAACGCTTCGTAATGTGTAATTATCTCATCCTTGTCAATTTCTCTAACTTTTTTAGCTAAATATTCGTAAAATTCTACTTCTCCTTGAAATGATTTTTCGATATCTTCCAAATCTCTTTTCGCTGGAATACATGGACAAATCCCGTCAGCGTGGAAAAATAAAATCTTGTTTCCTTTGTTAAATATCTTAGAGTTAATGTCACTCTTTTTAAATTTTTTCATTTGGTACTATCCTCCAAATCTCTTCTGCATATTCTTTTATAGTTCTATCCGATGAAAATTCTCCGAAATTTGCGATATTCATCAAACTCATCTTCGCCCATTTTTTCTTGTCAGAATAGGTTTGTAAAATCTTTTCGTGAATTTGTTCATAATCGTTGAAATCTTTTAATACGAAGTATTCGTCCAACTTAAAGGATGAATCTCTGTTTACAAGTGAATTGTAAATGTCCAAGAACATAAACGATCCACTATCATTGATCAAATCGCTTAGCAAAGTATCCACAACTCGTTTGATGTTTTCATCCTTATAATAATACTCAACTGGATTGTAAGTGTCTCTGATGGAATTTAATACATCAACAGTTGCTCCAAATGGGAAGTTGTTGTCCTCACCTGCATGATTGAAAATCTCAATATTAGCACCATCGTAAGTTCCCACAGTCAATGCTCCATTTAACATAAATTTCATGTTACCAGTTCCAGAAGCCTCTTTTCCCGCAGTTGAAATCTGCTCACTCACATCTGCTGCAGGATACACCAATTCTCCGATGGATACGTTGAAGTTTTCTAAGAACACAACCTTGATATATTTGTTAACAACATCATCATTGTTCACGAGATTTTTAACTTCATTGATGAATTTTATAATAGCCTTTGCTCTGAAATACCCAGGTGCTGCCTTCGCTCCGAATATATATGTTTGTTTTGGAATATCTGATACTTCGTTGTTTTTGATTTTATAATACAAATTCAAAATGTGAAAAGCATTCAGCAATTGTCTCTTGTATTCGTGAAGTCTTTTAACTTGTATGTCAAAAATAGAGTTCTCGTCCACATCGATATTTTCATGCTCTTTGATGTATTTTTTGAGTCTGATTTTGTTGTGAAGTTTGATTTCCATTAGTTTTTCCAAAACACTCTCATCATCTAGGAATTTTTCAAGCTCCTTTAATTTTGTTAGATCAGTTTTCCAATCTTCTCCCAAAAGTTCTGTTATAAACTGTGTTAGCTCTGGATTTGCATAAAATAACCAACGTCTTGGAGTAATTCCATTTGTTTTGTTGACGAATTTATCCGGATACAAATCGTGCCATGATTTTAATGTCTCGTTTTTCAGAATTTCTGTGTGGATTTTAGCAACGCCGTTAATCTTTACGGCTGTTAATATTGCCAAATGAGCCATATTAACAGTATTGTCCTTCACTATTCTGAGATTGTCTATTCTATCCACAGAATAATACAATCCCACCAAATCGCTGACAAATCTCCTGTCGATTTCAGCGATAATATCCATAATTCTAGGACTCACTTCTTCTACAACATCGACTCTCCATTTTTCCATAGCTTCTTGTAAAATCGTGTGGTTAGTGTAGTTGAACACATTGCTTGTAACATTCCAAGCTTGTTTCCAAGAAAGTTTTTTATCATCCATCAACACTCTCATCATTTCTGGGATAGCCATAACAGGATGAGTATCATTTAATTGGATAGTATTGTATTTTGCAAAATCTTCAAAACTCTCATCATTTGGGAAGTTTTTCTCGTATTTTTCAATTATATCTTGAATTGATGCACTGCAGAAAAAATACTGTTGTTTAAGCCTTAAAACTTTTCCCGGTCTTTGTATATCATTAGGATACAAAACTCGGGTAATATCTTCTGCCCTGTTTTTTTCTTTTACAGAATCATCGTATTGAAAATTGTTGAATTTTTGAAAATCAAATCCGTCATCACATTCTGCCTGCCACAATCTCAAAGTGTTTACAACGTGATTTTTGTAGCCTACAACAGGCATATCATAAGGAACTGCTTTTACGACCTGGTTTTTGTATCTAATGATTTTGGATTCCGATTCTACACGTCTTGACCAAGGATCTTTGTCCAATGTCCAATTGTCTCCGACTTCCATTTGAAATCCGTTGTGAAAATATTGTTTGAAAAGTCCTTGGCGATATCTAACACCATAACCTGTCAACGGATAATCCAAACTCGCTGCACTCTCCATAAAACATGCTGCAAGTCTTCCTAGACCACCGTTACCCAAAGCTGCATCTTCTTCTTGAATTTCCAAATCATTGATGTCGATGTCCAATTCTTTTAAAATTTGTGAATATTTTTCATCCAATCCCATATTCAACAAATTATTCCCCAAAGATCTTCCTATCAAAAATTCCGCGCTAAAATAGTAGGCGTTTCTAATATGTTTGTGTTTGTCAGAAGTTTTCTTCCAATCATCAGCCAATTCGTTCATTATTATTTTAGAAAAAGCTATATATTTTTCTTTTTCAGTAGAAGTTTGCAAATCTTTCCCAAACAAATTAAATAAGTTTTTTTCAAATTGCAACAAAAATTCTTCCTTTTCCATAAAATCCTCCTATTCTCAGCTCAACTATATTTTACCACATTTGTAAAATAGTCCTATTAAGTTTGTATTGTTTTTTATTAAAATCAACAAAAATGATACATTTTTCTATTTTATTGATATAATGATTTAGTTATAGTAATATATTAATGAGTCACAAGAAAGGACAAAAATTATGCAAAAAAATATATATGTATTATATGGCGGTCCTAGTACTGAACACGAAGTAAGTATCACAAGTGCTAGAACATTAATAAATAATTTATCAAAAGAAAAATATAACGTAAGTGCGATTTTCGTTCGCCGCGATAAAAAATTCATAATGAAAGAAAACATAACTGAAGAAATAAAATCCGACGACGAATTAGTGCTTGACACTGAGCTTTCTGTAATAGAATCTGTCAGCGAGTGTATCAGAAAAATCAATCCAGAAAACACTGTAATATTTCCTGCAATTCACGGAAGTTACGGTGAAGATGGAACAATCCAAGGTTTCATAAAAGTTTTGGATTTGCCATTTGTAGGATGTAATGTGTTGGGTTCTGCACTTTGCATGGACAAAGGATACACTAACGATATTTTCGAATTGAACAAAATTCCTCAAGCAAAATACGTAGTACTTTGCAAAAACGACGATTACAATTTGAAAGAAATATTCGACAAAACATCCAAGGCAGTTTATGTAAAACCATGTAACGCTGGTTCATCTGTTGGCGTTATGAGAGCAGAAACAGAAGAAGAATTGGAAAAAGCAATTCAAAACGCATTCCAATACGACAGAAGAATTTTAGTTGAAGAAGAAATCATTGGACCAGAACTTCAGATAGCAGTTATGGGCAATGACAATCCAGTTGCATCACGTCCGGGTGTATATCAAATACACGATGTAGAGTTTTTCGATTACGATGCAAAATATAACGATTCAAAAACAGAAATGCTTACACCATTTCCAATGGATGAAAAATTAGAATTAAAAGCAAGACACTTGTCAGAAAAAGTGTACAAATTAATGAGTTTGTCAGGATTTTCAAGAGTTGATATGTTCGTAAAAGACGATGAACTTTGGGTGAACGAAATTAACACAGTTCCAGGACTTACTCCACATTCAATGTTTCCAGTTTTGTGGAAATGCACTAACGATATGAGTGTTTCAGAAGTATTCGACAACTTAATTGATTTGGCTGTTGAAGAATACGAAAAAAATAAAGCATATAAGTTAGAGAGGTAAATATGTTAACAAGAAATTTAAAAACAATAACAGAACTTACTAACACGATTATAAACGAAAAATACCATGATGTAATGGTAAAAGGTATCTCCACAGATACAAGAACTATTCAAAAAGACAACATGTTCATCGCTCTTAGAGGAGATAATTTCGATGGACAAAATTACATAGAGATGGCTTTTGAAAAGGGCGCATCTTGTTGTGTAGTTAACAGGGATTACAGAAACATCAACGATTATCCAGTAATCGAAGTAGATGATACAAAAGAATTTATGATGGATTTAGCTAGAGGATACATCAACAGTTTGGATTGCAAAGTAATCGCCATCACAGGGTCTAACGGCAAAACAACTACAAAAGATATAATGAGTTCTTTATTAAAAGAAAAGTACAAAGTCGTTAAAACACAAAAAAATTACAACAACGAAATCGGATTATCCAAGACGATATTTGACATAGATGATGATACTGAAGTTGCTGTCCTTGAAATGGGAACTGAAAACTTCGGAGAAATCAGACAATTGACAAACATCGCGCATCCCGACATCGCAATGATTACAAACATTGGCGACAGTCACCTATTGAATTTGAAAACAAAAGAAAACATTGCAAGAGCGAAATTCGAAATCCTTGAAGGCTTAAAAGAAGATGGAATATTTATTTTAAATAATGATGATCCAATTCTTATAGAAGTAAAACAAGAATACAAATTACCAGAAAAAACCATAACTTTTGGAATAAAACCAGACAGCGATTATAGAATGGAAATGATCAAGGCCGATGAAACAGGATCGACTTTTTCAATCAACGACCACGTGTTCAACATAGAATTGTTGGGACATCATCAAATGTACAACGCTACAATGTCAATAATAGTAGCTGAACTTATGGGATTGGATTATTCTGATATTGCAAAAGGACTTAAAAATATCGAATTAACCGGAATGAGAAACGAACTTATCCTACTAGATAAATTCCATATTTTAAACGACAGTTACAAATCAAATCCACAATCATTGACAAGCTGCCTAGAAACAGCTTACGGATTGCACGGCTATTCTAGAAAAATTGCCGTATTAGGTGATATGCTAGAACTTGGAGATAACGAAATAACTCTTCACAAAAATATCGGTAAATCAATCAATCCAGAAAAAATCGACTACGTATTGGCAACTGGACCATTAGCAGAAAACATAATCAAAGGAGCAAGGACAAACTTTGCAGAAGACAAAGTGTTCTACTTTGAAACAAAAGAAGAATTGCTAGAAAAATTGCAAGAATTAATCGTGGACAACACATTAGTTTTAGTAAAAGCATCTCATGCAATGCAATTCGATAAATTAGTCGAACAAATAAAAGAAATATAAAATAAAAATGTGAACTAAGTTTTCTTAGTTCACATTTTTCTTATTCACTAACTTGACTATCATCAGTATAAAATTCAAATACTCCTGGGAATAATTGCTTTATTTTTTCTTGTACATCTTTATCTCTATAACATTTTGCAAAGTCCACTGCCCATTTTGCATTGACATTCTCTTTCTTTACAAAAGGTCCCATAGGATAATTTATCATTTCATCATCACGAGCAAGATACTTTGATGGGTCTTTTTTGGCATTAGACATATGTGTAAAGAAAATACACGCTGCATCAACATCCGATAAACTAGAAACTAATTGAGCTTGTTCAATTTCTTTTATTTTTAAATTCTTTTTATTTTCTACTATATCCGCTACAGTTGCAAGCTTTGCATTTTGATCAATTTTAATCAAACCAGATTTTTCTAATATTCTCAAAGCAATATTTTCATTCATCGCATCATTCATAATAGCAATGCTTCCATTTTCTGGAATATCTTCAATTTTACTATATTTTTCTGAATATAGTCCAATTCCTGTATACATACCATATGGCTTTACTAAATCCAAATCAGCATTATTATTTTTATTAAAACTCATAACATATTTTTTATGTTGAGCTATAGAAATATCTATATCTCCGTTTTGTAATGCTTCTAATGGTATTTGATTAGAATCAAACATCTTGAATTCTGTTTTATATCCCATTTCCTTGTATTTTTCGGCTAATGGTTCATAATATACTTGAGATAATGCAGTACCTCCTATTACAACTTTTTCTTTATTCATTTCTCCTGAATTATTTTGTGTTTTTTTGCCACAAGCTACAAGTAAAAACATTAATGTAGCTAATAATACAACTTTTAAAAATTTATTTTTCATATTACCTCCTCGTATATTATAGTTGTAGTAATTAATACTACATTTTGTTCTCTATCCCACTTTCTTATGGGATAATAATTGTATAGATAGAGGTCGTAGTTAACCTCCTTGAAGCTAGTCTTCCCAAT
>NZ_JBRFJF010000018.1:0-7989 GCF_052932265.1 Finegoldia sp. P2-F-LR
AACTCTCAATTTAATGTTTGTTTGAAGCTAGCTTTTCAGCTGACTTTTGCTTTTTTATTCTCACCGAATTATTGTTTGGTTTGTACTTCTCTCAAAGTATTTACTTTATTTAATTTATTAAGGTTCTTTGTTAAATTATTTCGTTGCCTCAAGTGACAACTATTAAAGTATACTATACTTTTTTTAGCTTGTCAAGACTTTTTTAAAACTTTTTTAAATTCTTGTAAACTTAATCAAGTTTTTGTTACGTCTCTTTCAGACAACTATTACAGTATATGCTCCTAAATCATACTTGTCAAGTGTTTTTTGAAATTTTTTTAAAATTTTCTGTAATCATGTATAATATTAAGTAAGAAGGGGGGGCTTATGGGATTTACAAATGATGATATTTACAGAGTTTTCACGATGTATCAGGAATGTTTGATGGTAAATTGTTCACTTTTGAATAAGCTCGATGAGAATTTAAGTAACAGAGACCACGGTTCTAACCTGAATAATGGATTTAGGGAGCTTTTTACGACTTTTTCTGATTTCAAATCAGAAAACCTATCAACTCAATTCAGTAATCTATCATTTCTATTTACATATAAAGTAAAAGGCGCAACATCCCCTATCTACTCTTATGTATGTGATAAGATTTCAGCATATCTTACAGATGTAGATGTTATCGACCGTGAAATGTTCGGAGAAATTTTGAAAATCACGACCGAATCTGTGAAACTTGTTGGAAATTGTAAGTTAAATGACAAGACAATTCTAGATTGCATTCACTCTGCTACAGAAAGCTTTGAAAAAAACAAAAATGAAAATACAATTAAATTAATGAAAAAAATAAGCGTAGATTGCAAGATAGCTTGCGAACAAACTTCAGAAATGACAGCCAACAAAGGCAAAGCACGTCACAACGCGATTTTCTCCGTTGGAGTAATCGACCCTGGTGCTTATTCTTTGTTTTTGTTTTTCGACACATTATACAAATATGTCCTCAAAAAAAGACGCACAAAATAAAATCTCAATTCAACTTTTAAGTTAAATTGAGATTTTTTCTTTATTCTTCTTCCAATCCAAGGATTTTGAGTTCTTCACCAGTAAGTTCTCTGAAATCTCCTTCTTCCAAGTCCTCTGGCAACTTAAAGCTTCCTATTTGAACTCTTTGAAGTTCAACAACTTCATTGCCAACTTTTTCGAACATTCTTTTAACTTGGTGGTATTTGCCTTCCTTTATAGTAAGGTAGCAATTATAGTCGTCGATAATTTCCATCGTAGCAGGTTTCGTTATGATATCTTCCGGCATCAACTTTATACCTTTTTCAAATGTGTCGTTGTATTTCTCATCAACCTTATCTCTCAAAGTAACCTTGTACTTCTTGGACACATCTTTCTTCGGAGAAATCAAATTATGTGCAAATTTTCCGTCATTCGTGATAATCAAAAGCCCTGTCGTATCCAAATCCAACCTTCCTACAGGATTCAAATCAAACACACAAAGCTCTCCCATATCGTCAATCACAGTCTTGTGCATAGGATCTTTCGAATGACTAGTCACACCTTTTCTCTTGTTCATCACGAAATACAAATACTTTCTGTACTCAATAACCTCATCGTAGATTTTCACCACGTCGTTGTTTTCATCTATATGCTCAGAAGACTTCTTCACAGTCACATCATTAACCGTGATAATCCCCTTTTTCACCATTTGTTTTATTTCTTTTCTCGTTGCGATCTTCATCTCGCTAAGCATTCTATCTAATCTCATATCTCTCCTTATGGTACAATAATTTTGGGTGATGTAATGTTTAGTATATATTTTTTAACAATTAATGTAATAACTTTCCTAGCCTTCCTTATAGATAAAAGGAAAGCCATTCACAACAAATACCGAATTTCTGAAAATGTTCTGATACTCTTGTGCATACTCGCAGGCTTCATCGGAGCAATGAGCTCCATGATAATCTTCAAACACAAACTATACAAGAAGAAATTCACCATCTCAATTCCATTGATTTCATTGGTTTATCTTGTAGTATTCGTCTTAATTAGCCGAGGAATTTTTTCATTAAATTAAGCTTTTTGTCCGTAAATGGTTTGAATCTAAATGGATTGTCGACTTTTCTGGAAACATAGACCGATTGTTTGTGTGAAAAAGTGTCAAATCCCCATTTCCCATGATAATGGCCAAGTCCACTATTGCCAAATCCACCGAAAGGCGCCTTGTTGTTTGAGATGTGCATCATACAATCATTGATGCATCCTCCGCCAAATCCCACAGAATTAGTGATATAATCGCATAATTTCTTGTCCTTAGTGAACACATAAAAAGCCAACGGATTGTCCATTCTTCTTATGTGCATCAACATCACATCGATATCAGTGTATGAAATTACCGGCAACAACGGCCCAAATATCTCGTCTTTCATTATCTCATCATTAAAAGTCGCATCAGTAAACACACACGGTTCAATAATCATCTCATCATCGTGGTATTTCCCACCGATTCTGTCCGTTCTATCTCTCATAATTTTTCTGAACTCATCGTATTTTGCCTTCGTTTTTATCCTAGATATCTCTGAAATATCGGAATAATTCTCGTCAATCTCCTTCAGTATATAATGCAAAAGCCTATCCTTGATGCTTTCTTCAACCACCAAATAATCAACAGCCACACAAGTTTGTCCGGAGTTCGTAAACTTCGCCCAGCAAATCTTCTTCGCTGTATCTTGTAAATCGACATCCTTGTCCACGATACAAGGACTTTTGCCACCCAATTCCAACACACAAGGCTTCAAATTCTCTGCCGCTTTCTTATACACAGCTCGTCCTCTGTTTTTGCTACCAGTGAAGAAATAAAAGTCAAACTCTTCTTCCAACACCTCATCATAACTTCTGTCATTTTCAAGATGAACAATATCCTCCACAGGCTTCAAAACCTCTTTCATAAGCTGCCTAATCTTAGGATTTTTTCTACTCATCATTAAATAAACACTGTTTCCAGCGGCAATGGCATCAATCACAGGAATCATACTCAAATTAAAAGGATAGTTCCACGGACTGATAATCAAGCACACACCGAACTCCCTGTTTCTGATTTCAGTTTTATTGGGAAAAGTCAACAAATCAAATGAAGTAGCATGAGCATTTGCAAGTTTTACAGTATTATTAATGAAGAAGTTCAACTCCTGCATCACAGTTGCATACTCTGTCATAAAAGCTTCGTATTCGCTTTTTCCGATATCTTCCTTCAAAGCCAAGATTATCTCTTCCCTATGATTTTTCACAGAATCTCTTAGTTTTCTCAGATACAAAACCCTAATAGAAGGCTTCAACAAAACCGTTTGAGATTTTTCACGTAAGTTTTCAATCATAATTTACCTCTCTATAAAAAATAAGCCAACTGATTCGTGTAAAATCAGTCAGCCTATTATTACTTTTCATTAATACGTACAAGTCCTATCAAATTGCCGTTAACATTTCTAATTGAATCGATTGATTTTTCGATGTCGCTTTTCTTAGTTTCTCCAACCTTGTACACCAACAAAGTCGCATCGCAAATCGCTGACAATGCAACAGCATCAGAATAAGCTTCGATTGGAGGAGTATCGATAATCACATAATCGTAGTTATCTTCCAAAATACGGATGAAATTCTTCATAGCTTCACTTGAAATAATCTCATTCGCATTTGGTGGAATAGCTCCAGCGTGAATAATATCCAAATCCCATATCGATTCATCGTGACTAATCGCAAGATTGTAGTCCATCTTATTCACAACGACATTTGTAACGCCGATTTCAGTGTCAATATCGTAGAAATTTCTCAAACTTGGTCTTCTCAAATCCATATCCACAATAACAACCTTGTGATTAGACAAAGCAAAGCTCTTCGCCAAGTTAGCAGCCACAGAAGTCTTACCTTCTCCAAAAAATCCCGAAGTAACCACGATAGACTTAATATTTGCCCCTGCGAACTTCACATTAGTTCTTAGATATTTGTATTGTTCATTAAACAAAGTCTTATCCTTCATCTATCATAGCACCCCTTTCATCAACATAAGGAATATCTCCAATAACATTTACTCCCAAATCTTCCACATCAGTATTCACTCTCATGACATCATCGTGAGATTCTCTCACCATAAAAGCTATCAATGAAATAAAAAATCCCACAGCATATGCCAATAAAGTGTCCTTAACCAAATTTGGAGACACAGCTTGTAGTGGAGCAGAAGAGTATTCCAACACCTTCACACTGTATTCGTCTGCATCACTCTTCACAGTGATATCTGCCAATTCATCCGCAATATCTCTGGCACGTTGAATCACAGTATCCTTAACATTTATACTAACAATCTTTGAGTTCTCGTCTGAAATGCTGATTTTTTTCGACAAATCTTCAACATTTGATCTCAACTTCAAGTTTTGCTTCACTTCAGTCAACACCATTCTAGACTTAACCAAAGACTTCACAGTTTCTATTTGAGTAGTAGAAGTGTTGCCACTTTTCGCGCTCACTACAACCTTGGAATCCACACTGTACACAGGTCTCACCCACATAACATCGTAGCAAATCATCGCAATCCCGAACAAAAGTGCCACCATGACAATAGGCACAAATCTATTTCTCAAAGTTCTTACAAATAAGTTATCTCTCATCTTATCTCCTCTTACCAAAAATCTTCGACAAAACTCCACCGCTCTTCTTCTCTAATACAGGAATCCTGTCTATTCTTTCATCTTCCGCGATAAGCTGTGGATTAAGTCTCATAATCAAATCAAAATAATCCGAATCTATAATCTTATGAAGAGTCTTAATCCCATCTCTAATATATTCTGCCTCATATGCATTTTCAGATTCCGTAGCCACAACATCCACCATTTGTCTGTCCAACAACTCCTTAGCAGTCTTGAACAACCTGCTAGATTTAGGCTTAACCACAGAACTCATATCCAATTGCACCAAACAGTCCCTTTCCTTCAAGGAAATCAAATAGTCCGGATTTTCTTGGACATACTTGCATCTTTCCGGATGAACGATAATCGGAACAAAACCCTTAATTTGTATATCGTATATAAACTTATTCAAATCCTTGTATTCAGTTGTACTTGGAAGCTCAAGCAGAATATATCTGGAATAATTAATCGAACTAATCAGATCATTGTGAAAATACTCCATCATCTTAGGATCACAGCTCATCAAATTGCCCGACAACACCTGAAAATCAATCTTTTGATAATCAAGTTCCTCATTAATCCTATCGATAAGAAGTTGCTTTTCATCAGATGTCAGAACCCTTCCATTAGTAGAAATCTCAGAGGCACTCACAACCTTTTTGTAACCAAGTCTCGCATATTCTATTGCAGTCGCAATAGCCTGATCCATATTACTCGAACCATTCTTCATATCCGCCATTATCTTGCTATTAATATCAATCATTTACTCACCCAAAAATTCCTTAGAAACAAAACCTACTTGACCATCAAAATCAACCTTAACCCAAGTAGTTCCATCATCATTCTTAGTTTCTTCAATAACCTTAAGCTCATCATTCTTTTTTAACTTAGTCACAATAGAAGAATTAGTGCTAGCTTCACTTCTCATATTCAAAACATCTGTCGTAACCTTCATAGTCTTGTTCTCAGTAGCTTCTTCTGGTTTCTTATTCTCTTGTTCTGCAGGTTTTTCAGTAGTATCCTCAGGTTTTTTTGTATCCTCAGGCTTTTTTGTATCCGTATTTTCTTGTTCCACAGACTCTGTTGTTTCGGTATTTCTCATCGATTCGTAACGTTCCGGTTTTCTCAAACAACCCGTAGTCAACACCAAAACCAAAATCGCAATAGGTATCAATCTCTTCATCTTATCATCTCCTAATTAACAATTATTATTTTAACATATATTAAGACTTTTATACACATAAAAATCCGCAAAAATCACTATTTACATTATACCATCAAACGCAAAAATAGTAACGTGACAACACCTTCATTATTATATATAATAATAGAAGATGATCATATTAATATAAGGAGAAAAACGTGAAAATTTCAATAATAGGATATTCCGCATCAGGAAAATCCACATTAGCACAAGACATATCACAAACATACGATTTGCCATTGCTTCACCTTGACCAAGTAAACATGACAGAAAATTGGCAAGAACGTGACCCTGATGAAGCGATTAACATAGTAGAAAATTTTATGAAACAAGACGATTGGGTAATAGATGGAAACTATGACAAGCTCAAGAAAACAGAAAGACTTGCTCTTTCAGACATCATAGTGTTCCTCAACTTCAACAGATTCAATTGTCTTCTAAGAGCCATCAAACGCTACTTCAAGTACCATGGCAAAACCAGAGAAAGCATGGCAGACAATTGCCCCGAAAAACTAGACTTTGAATTCATCAAGTGGATACTCATTGACGGACGCAGCAAAGAAAAACGCGAAAACTATGCCAATATGAAAAAACATTACGCCCACAAATGGATTCAAATCAACAACCAAGAAGAACTCACAAAATTTAAAAAATACCTTCAAAGAAGCAACGTGAGCCTGTAATATGGCTCTTTTTTTGTTGGATTTTGAAATTCAAATATTTTTGCATATAAAAATACCCGATCATACGATCGGGTATTTTCAGTTCAATAAACTACAGAATCGAATCTATAATTTATTCTTCATCTTCTTTTTTCTTCTTTGAAACATAAAATCCACCCAAAGTAGATAGTGCTGCAGCAGCCATCATCATAGCTTCTGATTCAATACCTGCTTT
Organism: Finegoldia sp. P2-F-LR; assembly: GCF_052932265.1. NCBI lineage: Bacteria > Bacillati > Bacillota > Tissierellia > Tissierellales > Peptoniphilaceae > Finegoldia > Finegoldia sp. P2-F-LR. The sequence continues at coordinate 6,769 of NZ_JBRFJF010000018.1, forward strand.
TGGTAATTTAGTTGGATTATTTGGTTTACGTGATGGAGAATCTTGACCGTCTTTACCATTGTGAGTTGGTGCATTTTTGTCAGTCTTTCCAACAATTACATCAGAACCCTTGATAGTCTTTGTTGATTTATCTGGGTATGTGATTGTAACTGTTCCATCATTACCAACTTCAACCTTAGTTCCTTCTGGTAATTTATCCTTGTTAGCCTTTTCAATAGCTTCCTTAACCTTGTCTTTTTCGTCCTTAGTTAAGTTAGAAGGATCTTCTACCTTAATCTTTCCTGGAACTGCTGGGTCTACCTTGTCAGCAATAGTCTTGTCTGATGGCTTTTCACCATTATTATCTGATGGCTTTTCACCATTGTTATCAGATGGTTTTTCGCCATTGTTGTTGTCAGATGGTTTTTCATTATTATTGTCATCTGATGGTGTTGATGGGTTTGTTGTTCCATCGTTGTTGTCGCCAGGTTTTGATGGGTTTGTTGGATCTGTTGTACCACCTGGAGTTGTTCCTGGGTTGTATGGTTTCTTAGTAACTAATTCTTTACCCTTGATTTCATCTTTTGATCCATCTGGGTATGTGATTGTTACTGTTCCATCATTTCCAACTTCAACCTTAGTTCCTTGTGGGAATTTGTCCTTATTAGCCTTTTCAATAGCTTCCTTAACCTTGTCTTTTTCTTCTTTAGTTAAGTGTTTAGGATCTTCTACTTTAGTTTTTTCTGGAACTGTTGGATCTACCTTATCAGCATCAACTTCTTGAGTTACTTTGCCATTCAAAGCTTTTTCTGCTTCTTCTAAAGCTTTCTTAGCTTTGCTAACATCATCTTGACTTGCTTTTGGATCTGCTAGTACTTTTTGTGCATCTGCTAATGCTTTGTCGTATGCATCCTTTTTAGCTTGGTCTGCATTCTTGTACTTGTCTGTATCCTTTGTAGATTTTTCTTTATCTACTTCAGCTTGAAGTGCTTTCTTATCTACTTCTGGAGTTTTTTCTCCGTTCAATTCTGCTTCAGCTTTTGTTAATGCATCTTTAGCTTTATCAACATCTGCTTGACTTGCTTTTGGATCTGCTAGTACTTTTTGTGCATCTGCTAATGCTTTGTCGTATGCATCCTTTTTAGCTTGGTCTGCATTCTTGTACTTGTCTGTATCCTTTGTAGATTTTTCTTTATCTACTTCAGCTTGAAGTGCTTTCTTATCTACTTCTGGAGTTTTTTC
>NZ_JBRFJF010000019.1:0-7362 GCF_052932265.1 Finegoldia sp. P2-F-LR
GAAACATTTTTTGGAAGATTAAAAAATGAAGTTTATTATGGTTACGAAAAGAGCTATAACTCTTTTGAAGAATTTTCGAAAGCAATAGAAAAATACATCTATTATTACAATAACGAAAGAATTCAGAAGAAAACAAAATGGATGCCACCTACAAAGTATAGGTTAGCATCCACTACAACTAATTAATTAAATATTGTGTCCAGTTTTATGGGTACACATCATTTAAGTCTTGCTATTTTTTTATTTATTTTTTAGAATTAATCATTTTATCCTTGTAGATATATAAAATCAGATTACTGCATTTGCTAAGAATATCATTCGTAGGAAATTTACATGATTTCAAATCGAAAAAATCCGCCAGAAATTTGACCGCTTGAGTGCGTAGCACGAGTTTGAGATTTTAGAATTTTGAGATTAGAATTTGCCAATTTTCGTAAGTTAGACGATGCGTGTTACGACTTTTATTTCCGTATGCTTGTGCAGAGACTTTTATTCTTTTCCACAATAAAAAAAATAGGCAACCCCTGTTGCCTATTCTCCTAAATCTATTTCTTTTTAATTCCCAATTCACCATCTACATTTGTTATAACCACTGTATCCTTGTCAGTCACAGTTCCTTTTATCAATTCACGTCCGAGTTTTGTCTCAACGTTGGATTCGATAAATCTCTTAACTGGTCTTGCACCGTACAATACATCGTATGCTTTGTCGATAATCAAATCTTCTGCAGATTCGTCGATTTCGATAGTGATTTGTCTGTCTTCCAATTGTTTTTGCAACAATGAAACTTGTTTTTCAATAATCTTGTAGATGTCATCTTTTGTCAATGGTTTGAACATTACGATATCGTCAATTCTGTTCAAAAATTCTGGTTTGAATCGTGATTTCAATTCGTCCATTACAGAATTTCTGCTTTCATCAGAAATATTTCCGCTGTCGTCAATTCCTTCAATCAAATCCATCGAGCCAATGTTACTTGTCATAATGATGATTGTGTTTTTGAAATCGACAGTTCTACCTTTGTTGTCAGTCAAACGTCCGTCATCCAAAACTTGCAACAAAATGTTGAACACATCTGGATGTGCTTTTTCGATTTCGTCGAACAAAATCACTGAGTATGGTTTTCTTCTGACAGCTTCAGTTAGTTGACCACCTTCATCGTATCCAACATATCCTGGAGGAGCTCCGACAAGTCTACTTACTGCGTGTTTTTCCATATATTCTGACATATCGATACGAATCAAATTCTTTTCGTCATCAAACATATTTTCAGTCAAAGCTTTTGCAAGTTCTGTCTTACCAACACCAGTTGGTCCAAGGAATATAAATGAACCGATTGGTCTGTTGAGTGATTTCAAACCGCTTCTAGCTCTGATGATTGCATCAGTCACGGCAGTTACAGCTTCATCTTGTCCCACAACTCTCTTGTGCAACAACTTGTCCATATTCAAAATCTTGTCACGTTCTGTTTCCACTAATTTTGTCACAGGAATTGATGTCCACTTGCTTACAACTTCTGCGATTTCATCTTCAGTTACGCTTTCTTTTATAATTGAACTGTCATCTTCGTCCATTTTTTTGTTCAATTCTTCAAGTTTGTTTTCAAGTTCGACTAATTTTCCGTATTTTAATTCTGATAATTTTTCAAAATCGTATTTTCTTTGAGCTTCTTCCATTTCGTGTTTAACGGCTTCGATTTCAGATTTTGTGTCCTTGATTTCGTCGACCTTGGATTTTTGTTGAGTCCATTCCATATACATTGCGTCAAACTCGTTTTTAGTATCTTGCAATTCTTTTTCCAAATTTTCGAGTCTGATTTTACTCATTTCATCGTCTTCTTTGTTCAAAGCAGCACGTTCGATTTCAAGTTGCAATATTTTTCTCTTAGTTTCGTCGATGCTTTCAGGCATAGAATCTATCTCAGTTCTAACCATCGCACTCGCTTCGTCCATCAAATCAATCGCCTTATCTGGCAAAAATCTGTCAGTAATATATCTATCCGACAAAGTTGCCGCAGCGATTACAGCATTGTCAGTGATTTTGATTCCGTGATAAATCTCGTATTTGTCCTTAATACCACGTAATATCGAAATTGTGTCTTCTACTGAAGGCTCTTCAACCAAAACTTTTTGGAATCTTCTTTCCAATGCGCCATCTGTTTCGATGTATTTTCTGTATTCATCCAAAGTTGTAGCGCCGATTGTTCTGATTTCACCACGTGCTAACATTGGCTTCAACAAGTTTGCTGCATCCATTGCGCCTTCTGATTTTCCAGCTCCGACCAAAGTGTGAATCTCGTCGATAAACATAATGATTTTGCCGTCAGAATCTGCAACTTCTTTCAACACAGCCTTCAATCTTTCTTCGAATTCTCCTCTGAATTTCGCACCAGCAATCAAACTTCCCATGTCCAACGCAAAAATAGATTTGTTTCTCAAAGTTTCTGGAACATCGTCGTTCACAATTCTAAGCGCCAAGCCTTCCACAATCGCAGTCTTACCAACACCAGGTTGACCAATCAACACTGGATTGTTCTTCGTCCTACGACTCAAAATTCTAACGCTGTGTCTGATTTCATCGTCACGACCGATAACTGGATCAAGTTTGCCTTCTTTCGCCAAATCAGTCAAATTACGACCGTATTTTGTCAACACATCTGTTGTATCTTCTGGATTGTCAGAATCTATCTTTTGATTTCCCCTCAAATCCTTCAAATTAGATGCAAAATTTTGCTTGTTTATATTAAAATCTTTCAACAAAACTGCACTAACAGTGTTTTTTTCTCCCAAAACACTCATAAAAATGTGTTCTACTGAAACGAAACTGTCGCCCATGGACTTAGCTTCGTCCTCTGCTTTCAACAAAATTCTTTGGAAAGCAGTGCTTGGATACACACTCGATTGACTGTCGTTTTTTGGAAGAGAATCTATTTTTTGATTAAAAGCGCTCACAACTTTTTTGTAATCTGAGCCCAATTTTTGAATAGTCTTTGCAACTATTGAATCTGAATCAGACAACAACGCATAGCTCAAATGAACATCCGTAACTTCTGGATTGCCCAATTTTATCGCAGTATTTTGCGCATCTTGAATTGCTTGAACAGATTTTTGTGTGAATTTGTTTAAATCCATAATCCTTACCTCCTAACATTATTCAGATAATTCGTATAATTTTTTGTATAATTCTTCTTGTTCTTCGTTTAATTTTGTAGGATTTACGATGGAAATTTCAAGATACAAATCCCCTTTGACACCTTTCATATCCACGAATCCCTTATCCTTAATTCTAATTCTTTGATTAGCCTTGATATTTTTCGGAATCTTAACCTTGATTCTTTCGCCACTAATCGTTTCAACATTGATTGATTTTCCAAAATAAGCTTCCCATGGTTTAAGTTCAACCTTCTTTATAATATTGTGATCTTCAAGCTTGTTGTACACATCAACCAGGTTAATCTTCACGTAAATGTCCCCGTCAACGCCGAATTTTTCGCCCTTGACCTTAATCTTTTTACCAGGCAAAATTCCTTTTGGAACTTTCAAATTCAAGTTAACACTTTTATCCCCAATCATAAGTCCCAATCTTTTTTCTACACCGTTGTAGATATCTGATAAAGAAACGGAAATGTCCGTGTCGTATCTTTGCCTTGGTTGTGATTTTCTTCCAGCATTTTTGAAACCACCGAAAATATCGGAAAATCCTCCGCCGCTACCTTGTCCACCTGAGAAAAACGCATTGAAAAAGTCCGAGAATCCTCCGCCACTTCCACCAGTTGTGTAAGTGTAGGATCCAGAATTCTTGCCGAAGCCACCAAATCCTCCGAAGTTTCCAAAATCGTACGCATTCGGATCGAAGTTTTGTCCGCCTTGGAAATTATAATTTGATCCGAACATATCGTATTTTTTACGCTTATCCTCGTTACCCAAAACCTCGTAAGCCTCGTTGATTTCCTTGAATTTTTCTTGTGATTTCTCATCGCCTTTATTTAAATCAGGGTGATATTTCTTGGCGAGTTTTCGGTATGCTTTTTTAATTTCTTGGGAGCTCGCCTTTTTATCCACCCCCAAAACTTTGTAATAATCTTTATATTCCATAAAAACCTCCCGTAATTTGTTTTTGACTTTCTTTGACCTTGATATTATTATACACCCTTACGAGTGCATAATCAATAGTATTTGCAATCTTTGCAATTTCTTTGACTTTTAAATTTTTATTTTTGACTTTTGATTCTAAAATTAAATCATTATATCCATATGGAATGATCCTTGCCACTTCCCACTTCGAAATGGTATTTCACAATTCCCAAATCGACCTTCGCTGACGGAGCAAATTTCGCCTTTGCCTTCACCTTATCATCAAGCAAAGTCAACATAAATTTTTGTTGATTAATCGCAGTCGGAGCATTAAGTGCACAATCCACACCGTTCTTAAACCATTGTGGTGAATTATCACTCACATTTGACACTTGTCTTGGAAGTTTGCTCTTGTGATTGTAACCCCAGTTTGCAGGAATACCGAACGCAATCACAATCACCAAGTTTTCGTTAGGCTCTATGTATTTTCTTATATTCTTCTTATTATATGTAAGAGCAACCCAGCACGAACCCAAACCCAAATTCATAAGTTCCATCACAAGCTTCTCGCCGTAATATCCACAAACCTCGCTCAAATCATTGCCTACACCCTTCATAATCAGAAAATTATTCACATTCTCAAACTTACCATACTTCGCAAGCTTTGAATTGAACCCTTCCTTGTCATCAAACACAGCCTTTATATTCAAATTCGACTCACGATTAACCTCATCAACCTTCTGTTCAATAATCTTCTTCACAGAAGAATCAATCTCTTCATCTATGTATTTTCTAACAGAATGCCTCTTGTGCATCAACTCTAAAATATCCACCATGTCCCCCTCATTAAAATATATACTTATTATAATATACCACAAATCACGAAAATTCACGCACCACCACGCATACAATTAAATATTTCCACACAAACAAAAATGGAATCGCACCGATTCCATCTATATTAACCCACCACTCCACACCCAAAGCTCAATACATCTTGCGCAAATTCTCCAAAGCCTTGCTTCTCGTATTGTAGAATGTCGACTGTTTCATATTCAATTCTTTGCAAATCTCCCTCGCACTTTTTTCTCTAAGGAAATTCTCGTAAATAATCTTCTGTTGCTTATCGGGAAGCTTACGCACCTTCTCGTAAAGCTTTTTAATCTCCAACCTATCCTCAAAATCCTGTTCGATATTCTCATCAGATTCAATCAAATTCATCACCTCATCACCATCCTCATTAGTATAATTCAACGACGAAACACTTCTTCTAGGATTCTTCTTCAAATAGAAAAACCTCAACCTCTGCTTCAAATAATAATTGAACGGAACCTTCTTCGAAGCATCATACTCCATAATCGCATACATAATCTCCGTCTTGCCATCATCCACAAGCTCCTCAAAAATATCCGTCCTATCGTAATATTTTTTTATACTACTAATAATCAACGGCTCAAAAGCCTTATAAATTCTCTCATCATCCAAAATTTTGTTGTTCACAATATAATCTATCTCATCAAAATTCATGATTTTCATCTCCTTTTTCTCAATTTTACAATCGAAATCAAGATAATATAAATCATGAATGAAACGAAAAACCACGCCAAAACAAATAGTAACAGCGTGAACCATTTGAAAATAAATGAAAAATCATCACCATTCTTCACAAAACAAACCAATTCATTGTAAATTCAAATCGAAAACACTTGAACAGGAACGTATGTTCTGTTATAATAAAATTATCATAAAATAAAAGGAGAATCAATGAAACAATTACAAGCAATCATACCGATATACGTCGACAATATCGGCAATGCAGTCCAACTTTATTTTAATGATTTCACCGCTACCAATTATTGTTCATTGGATTGTTGCATCAAAAAAATCGCTCGCAACCAATTAATAGACATCATAGAGGCCAAGAAACTAATCAAAAAATCCTTGAACATAACCAAAAATCCTCCTATTTGTTTTAAAAACGGAACGTACTGCATGATCAAAGTTAGAAAACCAATATCCAAAAACGATGGAAGTTATGGACTGTTCAACATCGAATCCATCGAAGAAATCAAAACAGGCCACATAATACTTACAAACAATCAAAAAATCACAACACTAGAATCCAAGAAAAGCATCGAAGACAAAATCCAAAAAGCAAAACTCGCCAGGCTTTTGATAGATGATTATACGACAAACTTCGACATACTCACAAGCAAATAACCACAAAAAAACTGATACATTTTATGGTTCAACATATTTGTATCAGTTTTTTCACGAAAAAAATGGGACCAGTTTTTGGTCCCATTTTAAAATATAAATCTGCCTATCAATGAAAGGAAAAATTATTTACGTTTTTTAAGTGAAATGAAAGCACCTGCAACGCTTGACAATGAAGCTGCTGCTAATGTTAAGATTTCAGCTTCGCTACCAGCTTTTGGTAATTCAGCTTTGTCTTTTTTCTTTGGAGAATCTACTCCACCCTTACCATTTTCTTCTTTTTCTTCTTTAGCTGGTTTGTCTTCTTTTTCAGGTTTTTCTTCCTTACCAGGTTTACCTTCTTCAGGTTTTTGTCCTTCGCCAGGTTTTTGTCCTTCACCTGGAGTTGATGGAGTTGTTTCGCCTGGAGTTGAAGGAGTTGTTTCGCCAGGAGTTGAAGGAGTTGTTTCACCTGGTGTTGATGGTGTTGGAGTTACGCCAGGAGTTGATGGTGTTGGAGTTACGCCAGGAGTTGGTGTAACGCCAGGAGTTTTTCCATCTTCTTTGCCTTCTTCAAAAGGATGTTTTGATTGATCATACCAGTTATCAGAAATTTTTCCTTCTTCTTCTGGTGTATTATTTGCTAACCATTCGTCAATTGTTACTAATGGTTTGTGTTCATATCCTAATACATAGTAGTATTTTTTGTCAGCACCTTGTCTTACGCTAAAAGTATTGTTGATTTTGTCATTTTTTAAAGCTTTCTTAGCTGCTGCTATAGCTTCTTCTTCGTTTTCAAATCCGTTTTGTACTTCTGGTTTTTCTGGTGTTTCTGGATTTTCTTTTTCATCACCAGATGGTTTATATTCGTGATCTGTAAACATTGGATTTCCTGAATCGTCTACTGGCGCTGGAATTTCATTGTTTGTTCCTGTTTCAGCTTCTTCAGTTTCTGTTTTTTCTTCGTTTTCAGATGGTTTTAAATCATGATCTGTGAACATTGGATTTCCTGAATCGTCTACTTTTTTTGGAATTCCGTCATTTGTTTCTTCAGTTTCTGTTTCTGTTTCTTCTTCTTTTTCAGATGGTTTTA
>NZ_JBRFJF010000020.1:0-3786 GCF_052932265.1 Finegoldia sp. P2-F-LR
AACTTTACCAGTTGTGTAAGATTGATCTTTGTAACCTTCTTGAAGTTTACCATCTTCAACTTTTCTAGAAGTTTCTTTTCCATCTTTATCTTTTGTGATATAGATATGGTGTTCGATGAATGAACCTTTCTTTTCTACACCTGTACCACCAGTATTTCCTGTTTGAAGGTGAATGATGTTAGCTAATGTTAAATCCGCGTTACCATTTCCATATATAGTTGCACTAGAGCCTAAATTTATTACTTCTACATTTGGATTTATTTTTGACTTAATAGTTATAATATATGGGTTGTCAATACTTGTTCTTCCCAAATCGATAGAAATACTACCATCTTGTAATTTGTTAGCCTTAATATTCGAATCAGATTCTCCATTTACAGGATTTTCATAAACAGCATCAGGCATATGAGTTCTTGCTGGTACTTTTACTACATCAACAGATACATCATTATTAACGAAATCCACTTGGGTTTCATTAAAGTTTATATCCTTATTTCTAATAACAACTCCAACAGTACCATTGAAGTATTCATTGTTTGCAGATTGTATAAATTTAGAGTCTGGATTTATATAGAAAACTTGAGTAAACTCACCTGTCTTAGGATCGAAGGCAGTGTAATTACTTTTACCATTAATACCTGTTTGATGACTATCATAACTCACTTTACCATAATCTACGTATAATTCTTTTGAATCAGAATGGTCTCCGACACTTACAGTAAATGTTTGAGTTTTAGAGTCTTTAACTTTTTCTTTAACATCATATCCGCCATATTGGACAGCAACTCTGATTTCATCTAAATTTTTAATATTTTCATTAAATGTATATCTAATTTTCTGTCTAGATAATCGCTTTCCGTCAGCAACCGTTACTCCATTAATATTTATAGGGTTCGCATTATCTGTATCAGACTCTATTCCTTTAAGTGTCCAATTATCTGAAAGATTAATATCAAAATAGTCTCCGGCTTTTGTATCGTCAGGTGCCTTAAATGCTACTGACCAAGCTAATCCCTCACCATTTCCTGCATCTAAAACTCCTTCTTGTTTAGTTTTACCTATGTGGATTTCTGCTTCAGTGATGTCATTAGAGATATCCCTTCCTGCTTCAGTTTCATTTGCAGCTGCTAATGGTTGTTTTTTAACATAATCTGAAATATTCAAAGTATTATTATATGAATTAATAATATTATTTAAATAAGATTTAACATCAAATTCTTTGTCAATTGCTAATTTTGATTTGATATCTTCTTGGATTTTAGATATTTCACTATCTGAACATCCCGCTTTTTTTAATTCTTCTTTTTGTGAATTTGTAAGCGTAAATTGTGCATCTTCAGTAGTTAATTTATCTTCAGATATTTCGTCTTTTGATTGTGAAGATGTTACTTCACTTATTGTTTCAATATTTTCATCGTCTTCACTTATTGTTTCGGTTGTTAATTCAGTGTTATCTGTACTTTGCTTTCTTACTTCATCTTTGTTAGTTTCAGATTCAGACAACTTAATATCTTCTTTCGGTTCTGATTCATCCTTATTACTAACTACATTACTAACTACATTTTCTGTTGTTATTACCGCTGATTCTGCTTGAGCTTTTAATGTGGTATCTGTAGTGTTAGCTATTGAATTATCAGCAGATACTTGATTTGCTAAAACCATAGGGCTTGCTAATACCCCAAACGCTAACAAAATCTTGGCAATATTATTCAAATTCTTTTTGTCCATTTTTACCTCCTTTAAAACAAAACTATATAAGAACTAACTCTTATACAATTAACAAATTGATGTGTTGATATGCACTGAATGCTAGATTACTAAAAAGCTATTTACATTCAATACTATACGTATATTTTAATACCCCAAAATATAAAAAACAAACACATTATTGGCTATTTTTGTAATTTTTAGGTTTTTGTATTACATTTTTGAAATATTTTTTGTCAAGAATATTATAATATTTGATAAAATAAAAAGGAACAAAAGAAACTGTTGGGTGGGTATGAATAAACATACTATCTCAACAGTTTTTTAATAAAAAAATTGCACTTACTCTACAAATCACCTAAAATAAAGTCACCACAACCAAATAAAGGAGGTAAAGTAAGTGCAGATAATAATATCACAAAGCTTGTGGGAATTAAAGGTATTAAATTAGAAAAAGTAGAAGAAACAGAAGATAAGATAACAATAACAGGTAAATGTAAGAAAAGACCTAAAACATTTCTATGCTGCGGATCAAAAAAGATAGAAATACATGACCATAGACAACAAAACATAAGAGATTTACCATATAGAGACAAACAAGTAATATTAAAAATAGACATAAGACGATTTAAGTGTAGAGAATGTGGAAAAAGATTCACAGAAGACAAGCCATTCGTATCAAAACATTGCCAAATAACAAAAAGACTCAAAAGAAGAGTATTAGAAGAATTTAAAAACAAAATATCCATCAAAGATATAGCTAAAAAATTTTACATTTCACCCAAAACAGTCTCAAACATAATAGATACAGTAGAAATAAAAAGACTAAAACTAGGAGAAGTCCTAAACATAGACGAATTCAAAGGAGATTCAGGAGGAGAGAAATACCAGACGATAATAGCAGATAGTCAAAACAAAAAGATATTAGACGTACTACCAACAAGAAAATTTGATTACTTAGATAAATACTTTAGTCAAATACCAAAAGAAGAAAAAGACAAAGTAAAAATCTTCGTAAGCGATATGTATAGACCATATAGAGATATAAAGAAAAAACACTTTCCAAACGCAAAACATCTAATAGACAGATATCATTTCATAAGACAAGTAACATGGGGATTTGAAAATACAAGAATATCAGAATCAAAAAAGATGAAAAAACAAGAAAGAATACACTTTATGAGAAGTAAATCCCTTCTGACAAAACCAATGATAAAACTTGAAGATGACGAAAAGAAAAAAGTATCAATAATGTTAGAAAGAAACGAAGAAATAAGAAAAGCATACCTAACAAAAAAAACTTCTACAACCTAGTTATGAAGAGTGAAAACAAAGAGAAAGCTCAAAGAAGCATACAAGGTTGGATAGTTTACCTGTTAGAAGATGGATCCATTAAATGGAGGTCCTGTCTAACAGCATATAAGAACTGGATAGAACAAATATCAAACAGTTTTGATTACGAATTTACCAATGGATATGTAGAAGGAATGAACAATAAAATAAAAGTATTAAAGAGAATAACATTTGGAATGAAAAATTTCAAAAGATTTAGAAATAGAATATTAGCACTTGAATAATATACAAGAACTGAATAAAAGAATTAGCTTTTAGGAAAATAAGCCTATAGGCTTATTAAGTGACGCTAAAAACAGGTAGAAAGTGACTAATAAGATAGGTCTTTTAAAAGTAAGTGAATAATGATGTATAATTAAGAGGAGATGCCAACTTTATAAGCATCCCCCAATGGATTCTTTAGAGCCAAATTTAATAAAAAAAAGAAGCAACTCATATGATGATGTGTAGCCATAAAACTGGACACAATATTTAATTAATTAGTTGTAGTGGATGCTAACCTATATTTTGTAGGTGGCATCCATTTTGTTTTTGATTGAATTCTTTCGTTATTGTAATAATAGATGTATTCCTCTATTGCTTTAGAAAATTCTTCATAGGAGTTATAGCTCTTTTCGTAACCATAATAAACTTCATTTTTTAATCTTCCAAAAAATGTTTCCATAATTGAATTATCATAACAATTACCTTTTCTTGACATTGATTGGATAATACCATGCTTCTTGA
>NZ_JBRFJF010000021.1:0-2078 GCF_052932265.1 Finegoldia sp. P2-F-LR
GTCTCCCACCTATCCTGTACATTTAATCCCAAAATTCAATGTCAACCTGCAGTAAAGCTCCACGGGGTCTTTCCGTCCTACCGTGGGTAAGTCGCATCTTCACGACTACTACAATTTCACCGGATCCTTTGTTGAGACAGCGCCCAAATCGTTACACCTTTCGTGCGGGTCGGAACTTACCCGACAAGGAATTTCGCTACCTTAGGACCGTTATAGTTACGGCCGCCGTTTACTGGGGCTTAAGTTCGTTGCTTCGATTGCTCTAACAAGTCCCCTTGACCTTCCAGCACCGGGCAGGTGTCAGCACCTATACTTCATCTTTCGATTTAGCAGATACTTGTGTTTTTGGTAAACAGTCGCTTGGGCCTATTCTCTGCGACCTAATTTCTTAGGCATCCCTTCTCGCTAACTTACGGGATTATTTTGCCGAGTTCCTTAACAAAGGTTCTTCCGCGCGTCTTAGAATTCTCTTCTTGCCTACCTGTGTCGGTTTGCGGTACGGGTACAAGATTATTCGATAGCACCTTTTCTTGGCAGTTTGAATCTGTCGCTTCGCATCTTTCTGCTCCCCATGATAACTTACGTTAACGAATATACGGATTTGCCTGTATATTCTGGCTTGTTACTTGGACGTGCATAACCATCAGCACGCTCGACTTTTCCTTCTGCGTCAGTACTTCTCTCAATCACAATCTTGTAGTACAGGAATTTCTACCTGTTGTCCATCGACTACGCCTTTCGGCCTCGCCTTAGGTCCCGACTTACCCTGAGAGGACGAGCCTTGCTCAGGAATCCTTGGGCTTTCGACGGGGATGATTCTCACATCCCTTTTCGCTACTCATGCCAGCATTCTCACTTGTATATAATCCACAATTGCTTACGCTTTTTGCTTCAATTCATATACAACGCTCCTCTACCGATAGAAAAGCTATTATGCCAGTTGTATGTTGTTAAGTGTTTTAGAAATTGTATCGTTTAATAGTTTTATTTAATGTCTTTCTCTCTTACTTTACTAGTTGATATATTTCCTAATCACTTTTCTTCATACTTCTCGCATAATTGCTTTTCTATCCCACAGTTTCGGTATCAGATTTAGCCCCGTTCATCTTCGGCGCATTACCACTTGACCAGTGAGCTATTACGCACTCTTTAAATGTATGGCTGCTTCTGAGCCAACATCCTGGTTGTCTGAGTAGTATTACATCCTTTCCCACTTAATCTGTATTTTGGGACCTTAACTGGTGGTCTGGGCTGTTTCCCTTTTGACTATGAAGCTTATCCCTCATGGTCTGACTCCTGTTCATCGATTTTCAGGCATTCGGAGTTTGATAAGTTTCGGTAGAATTACTTCCCCTAGACTATTCAGTGCTCTACCTCCTGTAATCTAAAACAAGGCTAGCCCTAAAGCTATTTCGAGGAGAACCAGCTATATCCGAGTTCGATTGGCTTTTCACCCCTATCCACAGGTCATCCGATAGCTTTTAAACGCTACCCGGTTCGAGCCTCCAGTAAATTTTACTTTACCTTCACTCTGCCCATGGATAGATCACCCGGTTTCGGGTCTACAACACGCAACTTTCGCCCTATTAAGACTCGGTTTCCCTGCGACTTCACATCTTAAATGTTTAATCTTGCTACGTATCGTAACTCGCTGGCCCGTTCTACAAAAAGTACGACATTAGAAGTCTTCTTCCTCTGTCTGCTTGTAGGCGCAAGGTTTCAGGTTCTGTTTCACTCCCCTCCCGGGGTTCTTTTCACCTTTCCCTCACGGTACTATTCGCTATCGGTCACCAGGTAGTATTTAGCCTTAGGGGGTGGTCCCCCTATCTTCCCACAGAATTTCACGTGCTCCGTGGTACTCTTCTTAAAGTGTCTCTATTCTGATTTCGACTACAAGACTGTTACTTTCTTTGGTTCTTCTTTCCATAAGATTTGTCTATCAGTTTAGTCTTACTTTAATGGGCTGTTCTCTGTTCGCTCGCCGCTACTTGGAGAATCGAGTTTTCTTTCTTTTCTTGTTCCTACTTAGATGTTTCAGTTCAGAACATTCGCCTCCATACGCTATGTATTTACGTATG
>NZ_JBRFJF010000022.1:0-1547 GCF_052932265.1 Finegoldia sp. P2-F-LR
TCCTCGTATATTATAGTTGTAGTAATTAATACTACATTTTGTTCTCTATCCCACTTTCTTATGGGATAATAATTGTATAGATAGAGGTCGTAGTTAACCTCCTTGAAGCTAGTCTTCCCAATTTAGGGTTACGCCTCTTCTTTACGTCTTTATCAGTATGAGCTGGATAGCACATTTCGTTGCTGTATGTCTAACGAGGTTTGATTGTCGTAAAGTTCTTGAGGGTCCTTTCTCTATCTAAATTTATATTAAAGCTAGGTGATTTTATGTTTTACATTGGTGTTGATATTGCAAAGAACAACCACGAAGCCTCAATAATTGATTCTGATGGGAAACTTGTTTCTGAGTCCTTTTCTTTTTCTAATTCTATTAGGGGTTTAGAGAAGTTTCAGAAATTTATTTCCTCTTTTTCGATTGATTCTAACAATTGTATTATTGGTATGGAAGCTACTGGCCATTATTGGCTTTCGCTTTATTCTTTCTTAATTGATTTAGGTTTTTCTTGTATTGTTATTAATCCTATTCAATCTGATGCTTTTAGAAAGATGTATATTAGACAGACTAAGAATGATTCTGTTGATTCTTTTGTTATTGCTCAAATTCTTAGGTTCGGTGAGTTTTCTGTTTCTCATTTTTCTGATGAGGATACTTTTGCTTTAAGAAATCTTTCTAGGTTCAGGTTTGCTCTTGTTGATGAAGCTTCTGATTGGAAGAGAAAGCTTGTTTGTATTTTAGATCAGGTTTTCCCTGAGTATTCTTCGCTTTTTTCTAATATTTATGGTGTGGCTTCTAAGGAGCTTTTGAGTAAGTATCCTTTGCCTGAGGATATGATTTCTATTCCTGCTGATGAGCTTGCTAAGATGTTGTCTAAGTGTAGTAAGGGTCGCTTTGGTATTGATAAGGCTAAAGAAATTCAAGAGAAGGCTTCTAATTCTTTTGGTGTTAAGTTTGCTTTAAAGTCTTTTTCTTTTCAAATTAAACAGATTATTGCTCAAATTTCTTTTCTTGAAGATCAGATAGCTGATATTGAAGATGAAATTTCTTCTATGATTAATTCTTTATGCCCTGTTATTACTTCTATCACCGGTATTGGTGATGTCTTAGGTGCTGCTATTTTCTCAGAAATTGGTGATATTTCTCGTTTTGAGAGAGCTAATCAGTTGGTTGCTTATGCTGGTTTAGATGTTGCTGTTAAGCAATCTGGCAATTTTAATGCTACTGATACTAAGATTTCTAAACGTGGTTCTCCTTATCTTAGACGTGCTATTTGGCTTGCTGCTAGTGTTGCTGCTTTTAAAGATCCTGCTTTGTCTGTTTATTATCAAAAGCTTAGACAAAGGGGTAAGGCGCATGGTACAGCTATTGGTGCAGTTGCTAGAAAACTTACTAACATAATTTTTGCTGTTTTAAGAGATAACAAAACTTACATACCGAATATTTAGTTGTTATTTAGTTTTTCTAAGCCTAATTTTTAGGCTTATTTGATGTGCCATAAATTACAAGATTAATTATTTTTTATTTTCTCTTGACATTTGATAGCTGGTCTA
>NZ_JBRFJF010000023.1:0-1483 GCF_052932265.1 Finegoldia sp. P2-F-LR
TGACCTGAACCCCAAAATCCGGAATACGGATGGAGGGGTTTTTGTATGCCAAAATACACAAAAGAATTTAAAATAAAATTAGTACTAGAATACTTATCAGGTGAATCAGGTGGAATCAAATCAATAGCTAAAATATATAGCATTCCTAAAAGCACGTTAGAGCTATGGATAAACCAATATAAATCTAAAGGCTTTGATAACTTATCAAAAAAGTTAAAAAACAATAATTACACTAGTGAATTTAAGCTATCTGTAATACAATATAGGCAGATCAATAATACTTCGCTTAGAGAGACTGCAGAGCATTTCAATCTTGTAAATGGATCTATGGTGTACAGATGGGAGAAAGCTTATCAAAAGCATGGTCTATCTGGGCTAGAAGATAACAGAGGAAGGCCTAAAAAAGAAATGACCAAATCAAATAAAAAATCTAAACTTAATATTCCAATAAGCGAAACTGAAAGAGAAGAATTAATAAGATTAAGAGAAGAAAATAGACTTCTCAAAATGAAGATAATCTACGAAAAAAAGCTACAAGCCTTGCTACTGGAAGAGGAAGCAGAAGCAAGGAAAAGACAAAGATAATCCTCAAGTTACAAAAACAATACCCTAAAAGCAAAGTAAGTGAATGGATAGAAATAGCTAAGTTGCCAAAATCATCCTACTATGAATGGAAGATAAAATTAGAAAATCCAACAGACAAAGACAAGGAAGTTAAAGCTGAAATTAAAACCATAGTAAAAGCATCAAAAGGTAGATATGGCTACAGAAGAGTAACTATGGTATTAAAAAATAAAGGCTTTAATATCAACCATAAAAGAGTATTAAGAATAATGAGAGAAGAATCCTTGCTATGTACTAAATTCAAAACTAGATCAAGAAAATACTCATCATACAAGGGACAAATAGGAAAAGTAGCAGATAATGTTGTAAAAAGACAATTTACAGCAAGTAAACCAAATGAGTTATGGCTAACAGATGTAACAGAATTTAGAATTAAAGGTCAAGAAAAGAAACTTTACCTATCACCAATATTAGACCTATACAACAGTGAAATAATCAGCTACACACTAAGCAATCATCCAACAATAAACTTAACCAATGAAATGCTAGAAAAAGCACTAGAAGAAAATAAAGACATTAAAGATTTAACTATACACTCAGACCAAGGATTCCATTACCAACATAGTTCATGGACTAAAAAACTAGAAAAAATGAATATTAGGCAAAGTATGTCAAGAAAAGGCAATTGTCTAGACAATTCTCCAATGGAGAACTTCTTTGGAATATTGAAACAAGAAATGTATTATGGAGTAGAATTTAAAAGTTATGATGAATTAGTTAATGAGATAGAAAAATATATTAAATGGTACAATGAAGACAGAATTAAAACAAAATTAAACGGAATGTCTCCTGTTATGTACAGATTACATTCCGCTTAAAATATTATTAAATTATTCCGTGTTTACGGGTTCAGCTCAAA
>NZ_JBRFJF010000025.1:0-1002 GCF_052932265.1 Finegoldia sp. P2-F-LR
CTTGGTTGTTCTGGAGTACTTGGTTGTTCTGGAGTACTTGGTTGTTCTGGAGTACTTGGTTGTTCTGGAGTACTTGGTTGTTCTGGAGTACTTGGTTGTTCTGGAGTACTTGGTTGTTCTGGAGTACCTGGTTGTTCTGGAGTACCTGGTTGTTCTGGAGTACCTGGTTGTTCTGGAGTACCTGGTTGTTCTGGAGTACCTGGTTGTTCAGGTGTTTCTGGTTTGCCTGGTTCAACTGGAGTTACAGGTTCAGATGGTTCCAATGGAGTCCATGGTATTTCTGGTGTAGTAGGAGTAGTTATATCTTTTCTATAAACATATCTTACTTCTAATTTTTCATTATTTTTATAATGTTCTTTAATTTCTTCACCAGTTAAGTGAGATTCTACACCAATAGATTTAGATATTAATTCTTTAACTAACTTAAATCCTTCTTTTGGTTGATCTTTTGTTCCATTTGGTTTCGCTGAAGTTGTGAAATATTCTTTTGATGTTCCTGTAGTTTCTTCTAAAGTAATTTCTGAACGTTCAACTAACTTACCATCTTTGTATACTTCATATATATGATGTTCTTGGAATGAACCTGGTTCTTCTGCTGGTGTTAATGGTGTCAATTCTGCTTCTGTTTTTTCATAAACGTAAGTTATTTCTTGTTTTACACCTTGTTTGTAGTTGCCTTTTGTTTCAGCACCTTTTTCATCAAATGTTGGTTCATTAACAGGCTTTTCAGTTCTTACAAATTTGAAGCCATCTTTTTCAACTTTACCAGTTGTGTAAGATTGATCTTTGTAACCTTCTTGAAGTTTACCATCTTCAACTTTTCTAGAAGTTTCTTTTCCATCTTTATCTTTTGTGATATAGATATGGTGTTCGATGAATGAACCTGGTTCTTCTGCTGGTGTTAATGGTGTCAATTCTGCTTCTGTTTTTTCATAAACGTAAGTTATTTCTTGTTTTACACCTTGTTTGTAGTTGCCTTTTGTTTCAGCACCTTTTTCATCA
>NZ_JBRFJF010000026.1:0-871 GCF_052932265.1 Finegoldia sp. P2-F-LR
GCATCCTTTTTAGCTTGGTCTGCATTCTTGTACTTGTCTGTATCCTTTGTAGATTTTTCTTTATCTACTTCAGCTTGAAGTGCTTTCTTATCTACTTCTGGAGTTTTTTCTCCGTTCAATTCTGCTTGAGCTTTTGTTAATGCATCTTTAGCTTTGTTAACATCGTCTTGACTTGCTTTTGGATCTGCTAGTACTTTTTGTGCATCTGCTAATGCTTTGTCGTATGCATCCTTTTTAGCTTGGTCTGCATTCTTGTACTTGTCAGAGCCTTTTATTGCATCGTCTTTGTTTTTGTCTACTTCTGCTTTAAGTGCAGCTTTGTCTACTTCTGCGCTTACGCCTAATGCTTCTTCTGCAGCTTTTAATGCATCTTTTGCTTTGTTAACTTCTTCTTGTGTTGCATTTGGATTTTCAAGAACTTTTTGTGCATCTTCTAATGCTTTGTCGTATGCATCCTTTTTAGCTTGGTCTGCATTCTTGTACTTGTCTGTATCCTTTGTAGATTTTTCTTTATCTACTTCAGCTTGAAGTGGTTTCTTATCTACTTCTGGAGTTTTTTCTCCGTTTAATGCGTCTTCTGCTGCTTTTAATGCATCTTTAGCTTTGTTAACTTCTTCTTGAGTAGCTTTGTCATTAGCTAAAACTTCTTTTGCTTTTGCCAATGCTTCGTCGTATGCTTTCTTCTTGTCAGCATCTGCATTCTTGTACTTGTCAGAGCCTGTTATTGCATCGTCTTTGTTTTTGTCTACTTCAGCTTGAAGTGGTTTCTTATCTACTTCTGGAGTTTTTTCTCCGTTTAATGCGTCTTCTGCTGCTTTTAATGCATCTTTAGCTTTGTTAACTTCTTCTTGAGTAGCTTTGTCATTAGCTA
>NZ_JBRFJF010000027.1:0-793 GCF_052932265.1 Finegoldia sp. P2-F-LR
TACTTTAATGGGCTGTTCTCTGTTCGCTCGCCGCTACTTGGAGAATCGAGTTTTCTTTCTTTTCTTGTTCCTACTTAGATGTTTCAGTTCAGAACATTCGCCTCCATACGCTATGTATTTACGTATGGATACTAGAGTGTGTCTAGTAGGTTTCCCCATTCGGATTCCCCCGAGTTACTGGATATTTGCTCCTATTCGAGGTTTTCGTTGCTTGTCACGTCCTTCTTCGCCTCCTGGTGCCAAGGCATCCGCCTTGCGCCCTTAGTTTCTTGACCGGAAATATATACTGTTATTCGATTTTCAATGTTCATATGTCGATTCGTTAATCGACTGTGCAAACTTCAGTTTATAAAAACTAAAAGTTCATAATTTAATGAACCTTAAAGTAAATACTTGTTGAGTTAGCACTCCTTAGAAAGGAGGTGATCCAGCCGCACCTTCCGATACGGCTACCTTGTTACGACTTCACCCCAGTCATCAATCCTACCTTCGACTGCTCCTCAATTAGGTCACAGGCTTCGGGTATTATCAACTCCCATGGTGTGACGGGCGGTGTGTACAAGACCCGGGAACGCATTCACCGCGACATTCTGATCCGCGATTACTAGCAACTCCGACTTCATGTAGGCGAGTTGCAGCCTACAATCCGAACTGGGATTGGCTTTGGAGTTTTGCATTATATCACTATATAGCTTCCCTCTGTACCAACCATTGTAGCACGTGTGTAGCCCAGGACATAAAGGGCATGATGATTTGACGTCATCCCCACCTTCCTCCGATTTGTCATCGGCAG
>NZ_JBRFJF010000028.1:0-693 GCF_052932265.1 Finegoldia sp. P2-F-LR
CTGGTAATAGGACACTGTCAGTCGGGCAGTTTGACTGGGGCGGTCGCCTCCAAAAAAGTAACGGAGGCGTTCAAAGGTTCGCTCAGAATGGTTGGAAATCATTCAAAGAGTACAAAGGCAAAAGCGAGCTTAACTGCGAGACATACAGGTCGAGCAGAGACGAAAGTCGGACTTAGTGATCCGGTGGTACCGAGTGGAAGGGCCATCGCTCAACGGATAAAAGCTACCCCGGGGATAACAGGCTTATCTCCCCCAAGAGTCCACATCGACGGGGAGGTTTGGCACCTCGATGTCGGCTCGTCTCATCCTGGAGCTGGAGTAGGTTCCAAGGGTTGGGCTGTTCGCCCATTAAAGAGGCACGCGAGCTGGGTTCAGAACGTCGTGAGACAGTTCGGTCCCTATCCACCGTGGGCGTGAGAAATTTGAGAGGATCTGTCCTTAGTACGAGAGGACCGGGATGGACAGACCGCTGGTGTACGAGTTGTACTGCCAAGTGCACAGCTCGGTAGCTACGTCTGGGAAGGATAAGTGCTGAAGGCATCTAAGCACGAAACCAACCTCGAGATAAGATTTCTATGAGATTACTTGAAGAAAACAAGATAGATAGGTCAGAGGTGTAAAGATAGTAATATCAAAGCTAACTGATACTAATAAATCGAAAACTTGACTGGAAATATATACTGTTATTGATTG
>NZ_JBRFJF010000029.1:0-594 GCF_052932265.1 Finegoldia sp. P2-F-LR
GATAAAGACGGTTACAAACTAGTAAAAATCGAATCCAAAAACGGTGGAAAATTCAACGAAGACGGAAGCGAAAAAGAAGCAGCTTATATAGCAAACACAAAACAAGAAGTAACATATATTTATCAAAAAGAAGAACAAAAACCAGTAGAAAAGAAAGGTTCATTCCAAGAACACCATATCTACATCACAAAAGATAAAGATGGCAAAGAAATCAAACGAGAAGTAGTAGATGGCAAAGTTTCTGGCGGAACAAAAGACATGACTTACACAACAGGCAAAGCTGAAAAAGACGGCTTCAAGTTTGTAAGAACAGAAGATGCCAAAGAAAATCCAAGCTATGATAAAGATGGAAAAGAAACAAAAGGCAACTTCAAACCAGGTGTTAAACAAGAAATCACTTATGTATATGAAAGAACAGAAACACCATGGACACCATTGGAACCATCTGAACCTGTAATTCCAGTAGAACCTGAACAACCAGGAACACCTGAACAACCAGGTACTCCAGAACAACCAGGAACACCTGAACAACCAGGAACACCTGGACAACCAGGTACTCCAGAACAACCAGGAACACCTGAACAACCAGGAACA
>NZ_JBRFJF010000030.1:0-551 GCF_052932265.1 Finegoldia sp. P2-F-LR
AGAAGAGTATATAGGGAATTATTGAATCAAGGATATACAATAAATCATAAAAAAGTACAGAGAATAATGCATGAATTAAAACTATTTGGTAAAAGACCTAGAGAAAAATATCATTCATACAAAGGGAAAGTAGGAAAGATTGCTGATAATATAATAGACAGAAATTTTAAAGCTAATAAGCCATTACAAAAATGGAGTACTGATGTATCTCAATTTAACTTTTCATGGGGTAAATGCTACATTTCTCCAATACTTGATATGTATACAAATGAAATAATCTCTTATGACTTATCCTTAAGTCCTAATTTAGAGCAAATATCTAATATGCTAATGAAAGCATTTAACAAATTTCCAATACTAAATAACTTAATATTGCATTCAGATCAAGGTTGGCAATACCAACATAAATATTATATAAGTGAGCTCAAGAAGCATGGTATTATCCAATCAATGTCAAGAAAAGGTAATTGTTATGATAATTCAATTATGGAAACATTTTTTGGAAGATTAAAAAATGAAGTTTATTATGGTTACGAAAAGAGCTATAACTC
>NZ_JBRFJF010000031.1:0-494 GCF_052932265.1 Finegoldia sp. P2-F-LR
GTTTTCGTTGCTTGTCACGTCCTTCTTCGCCTCCTGGTGCCAAGGCATCCGCCTTGCGCCCTTAGTTTCTTGACCGGAAATATATACTGTTATTCGATTTTCAATGTTCATGATGTCGATTCGTTTACCGACTTTTATGACTCTGGTTAAGTCATTTTTTGACTTTTAAGAAGTCATTGGCCGTTTTTTGACAAATCGAAGATTTGAAACAAAACGGCACTTGACCTACGACGCAATCGAAGATTGCTGTTAGGTCAATGGTGGAGATAAGGAGATTCGAACTCCTGACCCCCTGCTTGCAAGGCAGGTGCTCTCCCAACTGAGCTATACCCCCATAAAAGAACCTTAAAGTAAATACTTGTTGAGCTAGCACTCCTTAGAAAGGAGGTGATCCAGCCGCACCTTCCGATACGGCTACCTTGTTACGACTTCACCCCAGTCATCAATCCTACCTTCGACTGCTCCTCAATTAGGTCACAGGCTTCGGGTATTAT
>NZ_JBRFJF010000032.1:0-481 GCF_052932265.1 Finegoldia sp. P2-F-LR
ATTGTGTCATGAAATCTCTTTTCTTTAACTCCTTCAGGTGTATCCGCCCATCTTCCTTCTCTGTACAACTGTACGCATTCTTTTTTAAATTCATAACTATATTTCATAAAAATACCCTCCTTACTGGATGTCCAGTAAAGAGGGTACATATCATGAATTGCTTCCAAAAATTTAACTATATTTATTTATTAGTCTTCTTTTTTTCTTCCAAGAGATAATCCGAAACCACTAACTATTGATAATGCACCAGCTGCAAGTTTCAATAATTCGTAATCAGCACCAGCTTTTGGCAATTTCTTGCTTTGTCTTACTGGTTTACTTGGTTGTTCAGGTGTTCCTGGTTGTCCAGGTGTACCTGGTTGTTCAGGTGTTCCTGGTTGTTCAGGTGTTCCTGGTTGTTCTGGAGTACCTGGTTGTCCAGGTGTTCCTGGTTGTTCAGGTGTTCCTGGTTGTTCTGGAGTACCTGGTTGTCCAGGTGTTC
>NZ_JBRFJF010000033.1:0-467 GCF_052932265.1 Finegoldia sp. P2-F-LR
TGAGGAGCAGTCGAAGGTAGGATTGATGACTGGGGTGAAGTCGTAACAAGGTAGCCGTATCGGAAGGTGCGGCTGGATCACCTCCTTTCTAAGGAGTGCTAACTCAACAAGTATTTACTTTAAGGTTTCTATGGGCCTGTAGCTCAGGTGGTTAGAGCGCACGCCTGATAAGCGTGAGGTCGGAGGTTCGAGTCCCCCCAGGCCCACCATTGACTTAACAGAAATCTATGATTTCGTTGTAAGTCAAGTGCCGTTTTGTTTAAAATCTATGATTTGTCAAAAAACGGCCAAAGACTTCTTAAAAGTCAAAAAATGACTTAACCAGAGTCATAAAAGTCGATAAACGAATCGACATCATGAACATTGAAAATCGAATAACAGTATATATTTCCGGTCAAGAAACTAAGGGCGCAAGGCGGATGCCTTGGCACCAGGAGGCGAAGAAGGACGTGACAAGCAACGAAAAC
>NZ_JBRFJF010000034.1:0-452 GCF_052932265.1 Finegoldia sp. P2-F-LR
CCTCTTTCGATGTCTTCTCTTTGTACACCTCTTAGTAATGCTCCGATGTTATCTCCTGCTTCTGCTTCGTCAAGTTGTTTTCTGAACATTTCTACACCTGTTACTACTACTGTTCTTTTTTCTGTTGTAAGTCCTACGATTTCTACGTTGTCTCCTACTTTTACTTTTCCTCTTTCTACTCTACCTGTAGCTACTGTTCCACGTCCTGTGATTGTGAAGATGTCTTCTACTGGCATTAGGAATGGGTGGTCAACGTCTCTTACTGGAGATGGGATCCATTCGTCTACTTCTTCCATCAATTTCATGATTTTGTCTCCCCATTCTCCGTCTGGATCTTCTAATGCTTTTAATGCTGATCCTACTACGATTGGTGTGTCGTCTCCTTCGTATTCGTATTCGTTTAATAATTCACGTACTTCCATTTCAACTAATTCGATTAGTTCTGGATCGTC
>NZ_JBRFJF010000035.1:0-417 GCF_052932265.1 Finegoldia sp. P2-F-LR
GGTGATAAAAGCAAGAGGGATACACCTGTACCCATGCCGAACACAGAAGTTAAGCCTCTTAACGCCGATGGTACTACGATGGAAACGTCGTGGGAGAGTAGGTAGTCGCCAAACAAACAAGTGGCGTACAAACCACTTAATGAGACCTTGAAGAATTTAATGTATTTTACGAGCGACGCTTCGAACGATAAAACCTTCATATTTAATTATTAAAAAGAAGGTTTTTGAAGTGAGGCTGAGCGAGTGAAAACATTAAATTCATAAAACAAGGGCTCATTTATTACCAATATTCCTAGGTAGCTCAATGGTGGAGCACTCGGCTGTTAACCGATAGGCTGTGGGTTCGAGTCCCACCCTGGGAGCCAAATGCCGGGGTGGCGGAACTGGCAGACGCACAGGACTTAAAATCCTGCGGTG
>NZ_JBRFJF010000036.1:0-382 GCF_052932265.1 Finegoldia sp. P2-F-LR
CATCAACTTTATTAATTTCAAAGTAGTATGTTGATTTTGGCAAATCAATAGCTATTAAAAGATATTTTAGTCTGTAGCCTTTTTCTTTGAGTTTTTTGACAATCGCTGCTTTTTCGCCTTGAGTTGCGCAGCGTAGTTCTTTTCTCTCAAGGCGATTTCTTTTTTTATTATTTCATTTTCTGCCTTTATATATTCATTTTCTGCTCTCAATCTTATGAGTTCTTCTCTTTCGGATTCATTAAGTTTTTTTGCTTCATGGATATTCGTTTTTTTCATGGTTGTATTCTTAGGTTTACGACCTTTCTTTTTATTTACAAGACCATTATATCCATAAATTTTATACTTGTTAACCCATGAATAAAGTTGTCCACGATTAATTCCT
>NZ_JBRFJF010000037.1:0-372 GCF_052932265.1 Finegoldia sp. P2-F-LR
CCCCTGCTTGTAAGGCAGATGCTCTCCCAGCTGAGCTAATCGCCCATATATCTGGTGACCCTACCGGGATTCGAACCCGGGATACCGCCGTGAAAGGGCGATGTCTTAACCGCTTGACCATAGGGCCTTAATTACTAAGGTTTTTTTATCTATTTGTTAACAACTTACTTATTTATTTTAGCATTTAATAAGTGTTTTGTCAACACTTTTTTTCAATTTTTTTACTTAGGTTTTACATATTATTATATGTATGGTTGCGGGAGCAGGATTTGAACCTACGACCTCCGGGTTATGAGCCCGACGAGCTACCAAACTGCTCTATCCCGCGTTATTGGTGCCGAGGATCGGAATCGAACCGATACGGTGTTTTAC
>NZ_JBRFJF010000038.1:0-368 GCF_052932265.1 Finegoldia sp. P2-F-LR
CGTCTGGATCTTCTAATGCTTTTAATGCTGATCCTACTACGATTGGTGTGTCGTCTCCTTCGTATTCGTATTCGTTTAATAATTCACGTACTTCCATTTCAACTAATTCGATTAGTTCTGGATCGTCTACTTGGTCTTCTTTGTTTAAGAATACTGCGATTTTTGGTACGCCTACTTGTCTTGCTAACAAGATGTGTTCTCTTGTTTGTGGCATTGGACCGTCTGCTGCACTTACTACTAAGATTGCTCCGTCCATTTGTGCTGCTCCTGTGATCATGTTTTTAACGTAGTCAGCGTGACCTGGACAGTCTACGTGTGCGTAGTGTCTTTTTTCTGTTTCATATTCTACGTGAGAAGTGTTGATTGTG
>NZ_JBRFJF010000039.1:0-362 GCF_052932265.1 Finegoldia sp. P2-F-LR
CTGGAGTTTTTTCTCCGTTTAATGCGTCTTCTGCTGCTTTTAATGCATCTTTAGCTTTGTTAACTTCTTCTTGAGTAGCTTTGTCATTAGCTAAAACTTCTTTTGCTTTTGCCAATGCTTCGTCGTACGCTTTCTTCTTATCAGCATCTGCATTCTTGTACTTGTCAGAGCCTGTTATTGCATCGTCTTTGTTTTTGTCTACTTCTGCTTGAAGTGGTTTCTTATCTACTGCTTTTTTTCCGTCTAATGCTTCTCTTGCATCTTCTAATGCTTTCTTAGCTGCATTTACTTGTTCTTGTGTTGCTTTTTCATCTTTAAGAACTTCATTAGCTTTCTTTAATGCTTCATCATAAGCAGTTTTC
>NZ_JBRFJF010000040.1:0-339 GCF_052932265.1 Finegoldia sp. P2-F-LR
GGATCCGGTGAAATTGTAGTAGTCGTGAAGATGCGACTTACCCACGGTAGGACGGAAAGACCCCGTGGAGCTTTACTGCAGGTTGACATTGAATTTTGGGATTAAATGTACAGGATAGGTGGGAGACTAAGAAGCAAGCTCGCCAGAGTTTGCAGAGTCACTGTTGGGATACCACCCTTTTAATTCTAAAGTTCTAACTAGTTGCCATGAAACTGGTAATAGGACACTGTCAGTCGGGCAGTTTGACTGGGGCGGTCGCCTCCAAAAAAGTAACGGAGGCGTTCAAAGGTTCGCTCAGAATGGTTGGAAATCATTCAAAGAGTACAAAGGCAAAAGCGA
>NZ_JBRFJF010000041.1:0-331 GCF_052932265.1 Finegoldia sp. P2-F-LR
GGATCCGGTGAAATTGTAGTAGTCGTGAAGATGCGACTTACCCACGGTAGGACGGAAAGACCCCGTGGAGCTTTACTGCAGGTTGACATTGAATTTTGGGATTAAATGTACAGGATAGGTGGGAGACAAAGAAGCAAGCTCGCCAGAGTTTGCAGAGTCACTGTTGGGATACCACCCTTTTAATTCTAAAGTTCTAACTAGTTACCATGAAACTGGTAATAGGACACTGTCAGTCGGGCAGTTTGACTGGGGCGGTCGCCTCCAAAAAAGTAACGGAGGCGTTCAAAGGTTCGCTCAGAATGGTTGGAAATCATTCAAAGAGTACAAAGGC
>NZ_JBRFJF010000042.1:0-331 GCF_052932265.1 Finegoldia sp. P2-F-LR
TCCCTTTGTATGAATGATATTTTTCTCTAGGTCTTTTACCAAATAGTTTTAATTCATGCATTATTCTCTGTACTTTTTTATGATTTATTGTATATCCTTGATTCAATAATTCCCTATATACTCTTCTTACACCATATCTTCCTTTATGATTGTTAAATATATCAAATATTTTATTTTCTATATTTTTATTTCTAATCTTAACAGCATCAACTTTATTAATTTCAAAGTAGTATGTTGATTTTGGCAAATCAATAGCTATTAAAAGATATTTTAGTCTGTAGCCTTTTTCTTTGAGTTTTTTGACAATCGCTGCTTTTTCGCCTTGAGTTGC
>NZ_JBRFJF010000043.1:0-331 GCF_052932265.1 Finegoldia sp. P2-F-LR
TCCCTTTGTATGAATGATATTTTTCTCTAGGTCTTTTACCAAATAGTTTTAATTCATGCATTATTCTCTGTACTTTTTTATGATTTATTGTATATCCTTGATTCAATAATTCCCTATATACTCTTCTAACACCATATCTTCCTTTATGATTGTTAAATATATCAAATATTTTATTTTCTATATTTTTATTTCTAATCTTAACACCATCAACTTTATTAATTTCAAAGTAGTATGTTGATTTTGGCAAATCAATAGCTATTAAAAGATATTTTAGTCTGTAGCCTTTTTCTTTGAGTTTTTTGACAATCGCTGCTTTTTCGCCTTGAGTTGC
>NZ_JBRFJF010000044.1:0-321 GCF_052932265.1 Finegoldia sp. P2-F-LR
ACCTGAACAACCAGGAACACCTGAACAACCAGGTACTCCAGAACAACCAGGAACACCTGAACAACCAGGAACACCTGGACAACCAGGTACTCCAGAACAACCAGGAACACCTGAACAACCAGGAACACCTGGACAACCAGGTACTCCAGAACAACCAGGAACACCTGAACAACCAGGAACACCTGAACAACCAGGAACACCTGGACAACCAGGTACTCCAGAACAACCAGGAACACCTGAACAACCAGGAACACCTGGACAACCAGGTACTCCAGAACAACCAGGAACACCTGAACAACCAGGAACACCTGAACAACCAGG
>NZ_JBRFJF010000045.1:0-263 GCF_052932265.1 Finegoldia sp. P2-F-LR
TCGCTTTTGCCTTTGTACTCTTTGAATGATTTCCAACCATTCTGAGCGAACCTTTGAACGCCTCCGTTACTTTTTTGGAGGCGACCGCCCCAGTCAAACTGCCCGACTGACAGTGTCCTATTACCAGCTTCATGGTAACTAGTTAGAACTTTAGAATTAAAAGGGTGGTATCCCAACAGTGACTCTGCAAACTCTGGCGAGCTTGCTTCTTAGTCTCCCACCTATCCTGTACATTTAATCCCAAAATTCAATGTCAACCTGCA
>NZ_JBRFJF010000046.1:0-260 GCF_052932265.1 Finegoldia sp. P2-F-LR
GGTATCCCGGGTTCGAATCCCGGTAGGGTCACCAGATATATGGGCGATTAGCTCAGCTGGGAGAGCATCTGCCTTACAAGCAGGGGGTCACAGGTTCGAGCCCTGTATCGCCCACCATATATTTTTAACAAACAAATTTCTAACTAATGGCCCGGTAGTTCAGTTGGTTAGAATGCCAGCCTGTCACGCTGGAGGTCGACGGTTCAAGTCCGTTCCGGGTCGCCAAGTATGCTGGTGTAGCTCAATTGGTAGAGCAACTG
>NZ_JBRFJF010000047.1:0-255 GCF_052932265.1 Finegoldia sp. P2-F-LR
TGGTTGTTCTGGAGTACCTGGTTGTCCAGGTGTTCCTGGTTGTTCAGGTGTTCCTGGTTGTTCTGGAGTACCTGGTTGTCCAGGTGTTCCTGGTTGTTCAGGTGTTCCTGGTTGTTCTGGAGTACCTAGTTGTTCAGGTGTTCCTGGTTGTTCAGGTGTTCCTGGTTGTTCTGGAGTACCTGGTTGTCCAGGTGTTCCTGGTTGTTCAGGTGTTCCTGGTTGTTCTGGAGTACCTGGTTGTCCAGGTGTTCCTGG
>NZ_JBRFJF010000048.1:0-255 GCF_052932265.1 Finegoldia sp. P2-F-LR
CGACTACCTACTCTCCCACGACGTTTCCATCGTAGTACCATCGGCGTTAAGAGGCTTAACTTCTGTGTTCGGCATGGGTACAGGTGTATCCCTCTTGCTTTTATCACCATACTTATTCAATTCTTCACTTCCAATCAATAACAGTATATATTTCCAGTCAAGTTTTCGATTTATTAGTATCAGTTAGCTTTGATATTACTATCTTTACACCTCTGACCTATCTATCTTGTTTTCTTCAAGTAATCTCATAGAAAT
>NZ_JBRFJF010000049.1:0-255 GCF_052932265.1 Finegoldia sp. P2-F-LR
AAGGCGGATGCCTTGGCACCAGGAGGCGAAGAAGGACGTGACAAGCAACGAAAACCTCGAATAGGAGCAAATATCCAGTAACTCGGGGGAATCCGAATGGGGAAACCTACTAGACACACTCTAGTATTCATACGTAAATACATAGCGTATGGAGGCGAATGTTCTGAACTGAAACATCTAAGTAGGAACAAGAAAAGAAAGAAAACTCGATTCTCCAAGTAGCGGCGAGCGAACAGAGAACAGCCCATTAAAGTA
>NZ_JBRFJF010000050.1:0-255 GCF_052932265.1 Finegoldia sp. P2-F-LR
TTAGAAGAAAAGCATGGTCCAGAAATTTTAAAACATGGAAATAATATCGAGTGGACAACTGATGAAAAGCTAGAAGTGGTAAGCAAAGTATTAGCTGGAAACACAATAGGTTCTGTAGCAATTGAAATAGGAATTAATCGTGGACAACTTTATTCATGGGTTAACAAGTATAAAATTTATGGATATAATGGTCTTGTAAATAAAAAGAAAGGTCGTAAACCTAAGAATACAACCATGAAAAAAACGAATATCCAT
>NZ_JBRFJF010000051.1:0-255 GCF_052932265.1 Finegoldia sp. P2-F-LR
AGTAGAATTGTGGTCTGTATCCTGAGAAGAATGGTGTGTGTCTTCCTCCTTCTTCTTTTGTTAATACGTATACTTCTGCTTCAAATTTTGTGTGTGGGTGGATTGTTCCAGGTGCTGCTAATACTTGGCCTCTTTCGATGTCTTCTCTTTGTACACCTCTTAGTAATGCTCCGATGTTATCTCCTGCTTCTGCTTCGTCAAGTTGTTTTCTGAACATTTCTACACCTGTTACTACTACTGTTCTTTTTTCTGTTG
>NZ_JBRFJF010000052.1:0-255 GCF_052932265.1 Finegoldia sp. P2-F-LR
CTGCCGATGACAAATCGGAGGAAGGTGGGGATGACGTCAAATCATCATGCCCTTTATGTCCTGGGCTACACACGTGCTACAATGGTTGGTACAGAGGGAAGCTATATAGTGATATAATGCAAAACTCGAAAGCCAATCCCAGTTCGGATTGTAGGCTGCAACTCGCCTACATGAAGTCGGAGTTGCTAGTAATCGCGGATCAGAATGTCGCGGTGAATGCGTTCCCGGGTCTTGTACACACCGCCCGTCACACCA
>NZ_JBRFJF010000053.1:0-255 GCF_052932265.1 Finegoldia sp. P2-F-LR
GAAAAAACTCCAGAAGTAGATAAGAAAGCACTTCAAGCTGAAGTAGATAAAGAAAAATCTACAAAGGATACAGACAAGTACAAGAATGCAGACCAAGCTAAAAAGGATGCATACGACAAAGCATTAGAAGATGCACAAAAAGTACTAGCAGATCCAAAAGCAAGTCAAGCAGATGTTGATAAAGCTAAAGATGCATTAACAAAAGCTGAAGCAGAATTGAACGGAGAAAAAACTCCAGAAGTAGATAAGAAAGCA
>NZ_JBRFJF010000054.1:0-255 GCF_052932265.1 Finegoldia sp. P2-F-LR
CTAATAATTTCTTTTTTAAATTCATAACAAATCTCCTTTATTTATTCTATATTTCATATTATATCACACTTTTATTTTGAAAGAACGCAAGTTGTAAAATTGTTGAGATTCAAATTTGAAATTAAAAATATTTGTTCTGAATAATGTTTGTGATATAATTTAGACAAATACAAAAGGAGGAAAGTATGAGAAATAACTCAACTAAGAAAATGGTTTTTGCTGCAGTTGGAATTGCAATTAATATCATTTTAGGAA
>NZ_JBRFJF010000055.1:0-255 GCF_052932265.1 Finegoldia sp. P2-F-LR
TTAGCTTTCTTTAATGCTTCATCATAAGCAGTTTTCTTTTCATCAGATGCGTTTGCATATTTTACATCTGCTTTTGTTGCAGCATCTTTGTCTACTTCTGCTTGAAGTGGTTTCTTATCTACTGCTTCTTTTCCGTCTAATGCTTCTCTTGCATCTTCTAATGCTTTCTTAGCTGCATTTACTTGTTCTTGTGTTGCTTTTTCATCTTTAAGAACTTCATTAGCTTTCTTTAATGCTTCATCATAAGCAGTTTTC
>NZ_JBRFJF010000056.1:0-255 GCF_052932265.1 Finegoldia sp. P2-F-LR
CCTTTGTATGAATGATATTTTTCTCTAGGTCTTTTACCAAATAGTTTTAATTCATGCATTATTCTCTGTACTTTTTTATGATTTATTGTATATCCTTGATTCAATAATTCCCTATATACTCTTCTAATACCATATCTTCCTTTATGATTGTTAAATATATCAAATATTTTATTTTCTATATTTTTATTTCTAATCTTAACACCATCAACTTTATTAATTTCAAAGTAGTATGTTGATTTTGGCAAATCAATAGCT
>NZ_JBRFJF010000057.1:0-255 GCF_052932265.1 Finegoldia sp. P2-F-LR
TGGCGACTACCTACTCTCCCACGACGTTTCCATCGTAGTACCATCGGCGTTAAGAGGCTTAACTTCTGTGTTCGGCATGGGTACAGGTGTATCCCTCTTGCTTTTATCACCATACTTATTCAATTCTCCATTTCCAATCAATAACAGTATATATTTCCAGTCAAGTTTTCGATTTATTAGTATCAGTTAGCTTTGATATTACTATCTTTACACCTCTGACCTATCTATCTTGTTTTCTTCAAGTAATCTCATAGA
>NZ_JBRFJF010000058.1:0-255 GCF_052932265.1 Finegoldia sp. P2-F-LR
CTCAATTAGGTCACAGGCTTCGGGTATTATCAACTCCCATGGTGTGACGGGCGGTGTGTACAAGACCCGGGAACGCATTCACCGCGACATTCTGATCCGCGATTACTAGCAACTCCGACTTCATGTATGCGAGTTGCAGCCTACAATCCGAACTGGGATTGGCTTTGGAGTTTTGCATTATATCACTATATAGCTTCCCTCTGTACCAACCATTGTAGCACGTGTGTAGCCCAGGACATAAAGGGCATGATGATT
>NZ_JBRFJF010000059.1:0-249 GCF_052932265.1 Finegoldia sp. P2-F-LR
TCTGTTTACTAAATCCCGTTCGACTTGCATGTGTTAAGCACGCCGCCAGCGTTCGTCCTGAGCCAGGATCAAACTCTCAATTTAATGTTTGTTTGAAGCTAGCTTTTCAGCTGACTTTTGCTTTTTTTATTCTCACCGAATTATTGTTTGGTTTGTACTTCTCTCAAAGTATTTACTTTATTTAATTTATTAAGGTTCTATAGTTTGTTGTCTTAATGACAACTTTCTTCGCACTTTCGTAACGACTTT
>NZ_JBRFJF010000060.1:0-218 GCF_052932265.1 Finegoldia sp. P2-F-LR
TGTTCCTGGTTGTTCAGGTGTTCCTGGTTGTTCTGGAGTACCTGGTTGTCCAGGTGTTCCTGGTTGTTCAGGTGTTCCTGGTTGTTCTGGAGTACCTGGTTGTTCAGGTGTTCCTGGTTGTTCAGGTGTTCCTGGTTGTTCTGGAGTACCTGGTTGTCCAGGTGTTCCTGGTTGTTCAGGTGTTCCTGGTTGTTCTGGAGTACCTGGTTGTCCAGGTG
>NZ_JBRFJF010000061.1:0-213 GCF_052932265.1 Finegoldia sp. P2-F-LR
TTAGCTTTCTTTAATGCTTCATCATAAGCAGTTTTCTTTTCATCAGATGCGTTTGCATATTTTACATCTGCTTTTGTTGCAGCATCTTTGTCTACTTCTGCTTGAAGTGGTTTCTTATCTACTGCTTTTTTTCCGTCTAATGCTTCTCTTGCATCTTCTAATGCTTTCTTAGCTGCATTTACTTGTTCTTGTGTTGCTTTTTCATCTTTAAGA